>CAMKYP010000006.1 GCA_946477505.1 uncultured Dechloromonas sp.
AGTGACTCGATTTTATGTCACCCTTGGCAGACGAAATTTCGGGGGAAGCTCAGTTCAGAAAGCCGGCTGACGGCTGAATTGGGGAGTATGAGATGGAAGCGATGACGCAGAGCGGAAACGCGGCAGGCGAAGAGGAACTGGTTGCCAGTGAGTATCTGACCTTTACGCTGGGTGGCGAGGAGTACGCAATCGATATCCTCAAGGTTCAGGAAATACGGGGCTATGAACCGCCAACGTTGATTGCCAATGCGCCTGCCTTCATCAAGGGGGTGATCAACCTGCGGGGAACGATCGTTCCCATCGTCGATCTGCGCATCAAGTTCAATCTTGGCAAGATCGAATACACCCCATTTACCGTCGTCATCATTCTGAATGTTGCCGGCCGGGTGATTGGTGCCGTTGTCGATAGCGTTTCCGATGTCATTTCGTTGACCCGTGCACAGATTCGCCCGGCTCCAGACTTCTCGGCTACCTTCGACACCAAGTACATCCTCGGTCTGGCGACTGTGGATAGCCGGATGATGATCGTGACCGACATCGAGCGCCTGATGACCAGTGCCGATATGGAATTGATTGACAGCGCGGCGGCATGACACGATCAACGAAGCGGACAACACTCATAGAAACGCATCCGGAACGGGAAATATTTCAATGAAATCCGAAAAGCTGGCTAATAAATTCATAGGGTTGGGCTTGCTGACGGCTATTGCCGTTGCCGTTCCCATGGTGCCCCTTGTCGGCGGTTTGAACGAGCAGGTACGTCTGGTGGATAAGGAGCGTGCAGGCGTGGCCGTCCACAAGGAGTTGCGCTTTGTGCTGCAGGATGCGCAGCGGCATCGGGGCGCAACGACGTCGTTGCTGCTCGGCAAACAGGAATTCAAGGAGCGTGCCGACGCGGCCAGAATGGGAACCGATGCGGCGATTACGAAAGCGGATGCACTGATTGCCGCCAATGAATCGGAACTCGGTAGCCTGGCTGAGTGGAGCGAGTTCAAGTCGAGTTGGCAAAGTCTGAAGGGGGCGTTTTCAACGCTCGCACCGCAGGAGAATGCGAAGCGCCATACCGCGTTGATTGCGCGGTTGATGGGAGTCATGGACAAGGTGGCCGAGCAGTCGAAGCTGGTGCTTGATCCGGAAACCATCTCCTATTTCACGATAGACCTGACCATTCTGCAATTGCCCAACGTCACGGAGCGCATGGGGCAGGCGCGAGCCATGGGCTCGCTCGTGCTGGTGGAGAAGGCGGTTAACCAGGCTCAACGCGACGCCTTGATCGGCGATTTTGCGGAAGTCTCTCTCCGCCAGAAGCAGATGATGGCCGATGGCGAGAAGGTGCTTGCAGAGGATCCGGCGGCACGGGAGCAACTGGCGGGAGCCCTTGATGCAGCGAAAGTCGGCGTTGACACGTTCATGGCCAATGTTCAGCGCAACATCCTGTGGGCAGAAGTCTTGAGCTACGAACCGGCGCGTTATTTCGACGAGACCACGCAGGGCATCAATGCCTTGTTCAAGCTCTATGACAGTGCCGGCCAGTATCTCGACCAGGCTCTGGAGAAGCGCAGCGATCGAGTCCATAGGCAGCGCCTGCTGGTGCTATCCCTTGCTGCCGTATTGATCGCACTGGCGGCCGGTGCCGGTTTTGTCATCCTGCGTCGTGTCAACCGATCGGTTCTGGACGTTTCCCAAGCGCTCGATCAAATTGCAGGCGGGCGTTTCGATGTTCCGTTGGTCGCTTCCAGCAACGATGAAATCGGGCACATGATCTTGCGCCTCGAGGAGATGCAGAACCAGTTGCGCCATCGGCTGACCGCGGAACGCGATGCGGCCAATGCGACCTTGCGGATCAAGGTTGCACTGGATGTGAGCTCGAATAGCGTCATGGTGGCAGACCCGGAGGGGACGATCATCTATTGCAACAAGGCGGTGTTGACGATGATGCGTGACGCCGAAAGCGACATCCGTTCGCAGTTGCCGAATTTCCGGGCCGATGCCATTCTTGGGTCGAATTTCGATATCTATCACCGGCAACCGAGCCATCAGCGCAATTTGCTGGCTGCGTTGAAGGGAACGCACCGAGCCTCCATGAATATCGGCGGCCGGCACTTCAGTCTGGTTGCCACGCCGATCCTGAACGCCGACGGGGAGCGACTGGGAACCGTGGTCGAGTGGCTTGATCGCACTGCCGAGGTCCTCGTCGAACAGGAGGTCGCGAGCATCATCAGCGCAGCGGCCAGCGGAGACTTCAGCCGACGCCTAGATAGCAGCAAGATGAGCGGATACTTCCGCCAGATATCCGACGGGATCAATGCGCTGCTGGAGGCCAATACGCGAGCCTTGGGCGACGTTGGCGCCATGTTTGCACGGTTGGCGCAAGGCAACCTGACGCAGAAAATCGATGCGGACTATCAAGGGATGCTCGGTACGCTGAAGGATGACGCCAATGCGACCGTAGACAATCTTGAACAAATCATTGCCTCAATCAAGGATGCCGCCGGAGCCATCAACACGGCGGCCAAGGAAATTGCATCGGGTAACCAGGACCTGTCGAGCCGGACGGAAGAGCAGGCGAGCAGCCTGGAAGAGACGGCCTCGAGCATGGAGCAGCTGACGGGCACGGTGAAGCAGAATGCCGACAATGCCCGACAGGCCAACGAACTGGCGGGTACGGCACAACAGGTGGCGGTCAAGGGAGGCGAAGTGGTCAGTCAGGTGGTCGACACCATGAGCGCGATCCACCAGTCGAGCAGCAAGATTGCCGACATCATTGGCGTGATTGACGGCATTGCCTTCCAGACCAATATCCTGGCGCTCAATGCTGCAGTTGAAGCGGCCCGAGCCGGCGAACAAGGGCGAGGCTTCGCGGTAGTGGCGACCGAAGTACGCAATCTGGCGCAGCGTAGCGCGGCGGCGGCCAAGGAAATCAAGGGGCTGATCTCCGACTCAGTGGAAAAGGTTGAAACCGGCAACCGTTTGGTCGATCAGGCAGGGCGGACGATGGACGAAGTGGTCACCAGCATCAAGCGGGTGGCGAAGATCATGGCCGACATCTCGGATGCCAGCCGCGAACAGAGTTCGGGAATCGAGCAGGTCAGTCGAGCGGTCAGCCAGATGGATGAAGTGACGCAACAGAACGCGGCACTGGTGGAAGAAGCCGCTGCCGCGGCTGAGAGTCTGGAGGAGCAGGCGCACAACCTGGCGCAGGCTGTCGCCGTTTTCGCATTGCGGCAAGGGGAAGGCGTTCCTCCGTTGTCGGCGCCCCGTACGCGGTTGCGGGAAGGTAGGGCAGAGGCACGTCCGGCGTTGCAGCACAAGGAGCCTATTCGCCTGAGCTCCGCTGCCAGCAAGTCCACTACGCCATCCATCCCGGATGATGACGAGTGGGCGGAATTCTGACCCGAATATCGATACCGACAAAAGCGATCGAGGAAACAATAATGAGAACCAACCTACCCGTAACCGACAAAGAGGTCGTGCTCCGGCCTGACTCGTTGATCGTTTCGAAAACCGATCTTAAGGGGCGTATTACCTACATCAACCATGATTTCATCGAAGTCAGCGGTTTCTCCGAGGCCGAACTGATCGGCGAGCCTCACAATCTGGTTCGCCACCCCGATATGCCGTCCGAGGCCTTTGAGGATTTGTGGCGGGACCTCAAAGCAGGGCGCCCGTGGACCGGGATGGTCAAGAACCGCTGCAAGAATGGCGATTTCTATTGGGTGGTCGCTACGGCAACGCCCACGCAGGATGCTAGTGGCAATATCGATGGCTACATGTCGGTACGCCGCAAGCCGTCTGCGGAGCAGGTTCAGGCCGCCGATCAGGCGTATCGCCTGTTCCGGGAAAAGCGTGCTGGCAACCTGCGTATTCAGCACGGTGCTGTCGTCAAGGGAAGGGGCGGATTACTGACCGGCTTGAGTTTGAAGGTCAGAATGATGGCTGGCTTTGGCGTGATGTTGCTGGCCTTGATCGCGGTTGCCATCCTCGGCTTGTGGGGAATGGCCGCGATGGAAGAGCGGGTCGAGGACCTTTACGCTCGTCGCTTCGTTCCTCTTCAGGAGCTTGCCGCGATCGACAAGCTGATGGCCGACAACAGAGCCCAGATGTTGGCTGCACTACAGCATGATCCAGCCAATTCCTTTGCCAAATTGCATGATCATGGCATCGAGTCCCACTTGTCGGTTATCGACAAGAACATCGAGGCAGTCTCGGAGCACTGGGTCAACTATCGCAAACACGTGCTTTCCCCCGAACATACCAAACGGGCTGATGCTTTCGAAGAGGCGCGGAAACGGTTTGTTTCCGAGGGTCTGCTGCCGGCGCGGGCGGCATTGGCAGAGGGGCGCTTCAGTGAGGCTAACGATATCCGGCGTCTGAAGGCTGATGCAGCCTATGTCGAAGCCTCGAAGGAAATCGAAAACCTGTTCAGGTATCTGGATGAAGGGGGCGGGAGCCTACTGGAAAAAGCCCGCGATAATTTCTCTATGGCGCGTCTCTGGATGATAGTCGCCGGCGTGCTTGCGTTGATCATTGGCATCCTGATTGCCCGTACCCTGATTCTCGCGGTGACCAGGCCGATTGCCGAGGTTGTTGCAACCTTCCAATCGCTGGCCCATGGCGACTACACCCGCAACGTCGACACCTCCCGTAATGATGAAATGGGGCAGGTGTTGCAGAGGCTGCAGTCCATGCAGATTCAGCAGGGTTTCAACGTGGCGGAGACCAAGCGTGTATCGGACGAGAACCTGCGTATCAAGATCGGCCTCGATTGCGTGAGCAGCCCTGTGCGCATTGCCGATTCGGATGGACGAATCATCTATGCGAACAAGGCGCTTCTGAAGGCCGTAGCGGATATGGAGGATGTCCTGCGTGATTACATCCCGGGGTTTAGTGCCGACAAGCTGGTGGGTAGCGATGTCGGTGTGTTCTACCGCGAAAATCGCGAAGAAGCCATCGCCACGCTAAAGGCATTGGCCGACACGCGCCGTGCCGAAATGAGCATCGGCAACCGCGTGTATCTGGTGACGACCAATCCCATCGTCAACGATCGGGGCCAGCGGCTGGGCACTGTCGGTGAATGGCGTGACCGTACCAACGAGATTGCCGTCGAGAAGGAGGTGGCGGCTATCGTGGGGGCTGCGGCGAACGGCGATTTTTCGACGCGTATCACCGAGGACGGCAAGGAGGGATTTTTCCGTAGCCTAGCCCAGGACCTTAATCGTCTGTTGAACACCAGCCAGCAAGGTCTGGAGGATGTGGCCAGAGTGCTCTCCTCCATGGCAGGCGGTGACCTGTCGCAGACCATCAATGCGGACTATGCGGGAACTTTCGGGCAACTGAAGGACGATACCAATGCAACGGTCCTTCGCCTGCAGGAAATCGTTACCCAGATCAAAGATGCGACCGACGCCATCAACACGGCGGCCAAGGAAATTGCATCGGGTAACCAGGACCTGTCGAGCCGGACGGAAGAGCAGGCGAGCAGCCTGGAAGAGACGGCCTCGAGCATGGAGCAGCTGACGGGCACGGTGAAGCAGAATGCCGACAATGCCCGACAGGCCAACGAACTGGCGGGTACGGCACAACAGGTGGCGGTCAAGGGAGGCGAAGTGGTCAGTCAGGTGGTCGACACCATGAGCGCGATCCACCAGTCGAGCAGCAAGATTGCCGACATCATTGGCGTGATTGACGGCATTGCCTTCCAGACCAATATCCTGGCGCTCAATGCTGCAGTTGAAGCGGCCCGAGCCGGCGAACAAGGGCGAGGCTTCGCGGTAGTGGCGACCGAAGTACGCAATCTGGCGCAGCGTAGCGCGGCGGCGGCCAAGGAAATCAAGGGGCTGATCTCCGACTCAGTGGAAAAGGTTGAAACCGGCAACCGTTTGGTCGATCAGGCAGGGCGGACGATGGACGAAGTGGTCACCAGCATCAAGCGGGTGGCGAAGATCATGGCCGACATCTCGGATGCCAGCCGCGAACAGAGTTCGGGAATCGAGCAGGTCAGTCGAGCGGTCAGCCAGATGGATGAAGTGACGCAACAGAACGCGGCACTGGTGGAAGAAGCCGCTGCCGCGGCTGAGAGTCTGGAGGAGCAGGCGCACGGCTTGGCCAAGGCAGTCGCCGTTTTCAAACTGGCCGACGCGGAGGGCGCTCCCCGACTTGGCGCGCCGCGCAGCGCCCAGCGCTCACCAGTGTCGCAGCTTGAGCGCAGCCAATCGCCGCGCGGGAGGAAAGCGCCTGCCCTGCCGGCCAGTCTCGACGATGAATGGGAAGAGTTCTGATCATGGCTGACTTGCACAAACCGGGGTTGCCACTGAGAACCGCCGTTACGGCCTCGTTGCCACAGCGAGAGGGGGCCGCGCGGGAGTTCTCCTTTTCGACGGCTGATTTCGAGCGGGTTCGCAAATTGATCTATCAGCATGCCGGCATTTCACTGTCGCCGGTCAAGCAGGACATGGTGTATTCACGGTTGGCTCGCCGCTTGCGGGCAACCGGCAAGCAAACCTTTGCCGATTATCTCGATGCACTGGAAAAGAATGGCGGCGACGAATGGGAACGCTTCGTCAATTCGCTGACCACCAATCTGACCTCGTTCTTTCGCGAGCCGCACCATTTCCCCATCTTCGCGGAACATCTTCGCAAACTGGGCAGCCACCGCCCGATTCGCGTGTGGTGCTCTGCGGCATCGACAGGGGAGGAGCCCTACTCGATTGCGATTACGGTAGCAGAAACTTTTGGCAGCAATTGTTCGAATGTTTCGATCGTGGCATCGGATCTTGATACCAACGTGCTGGCTACGGCGCAAAAAGGGGTCTATCCGATCGAGCGGGTTGAAAAACTCACCCCGGAACGCTTGCGCAAGTTTTTTCTGCGCGGAACGGGCGCTCAGGAGGGCTATGTCTCCGTGCGTCCGGAACTGAAAAACATGATTCAGTTCCAGCGCCTCAATCTCCTGGACCAAAGCTATGCCGTCAAAGGGCCACTTGACGTCATATTCTGCCGAAACGTCATGATTTATTTCGACAAACCAACGCAGTACAAAATACTTGCTCGCTTCGCACCCATGATGCAGCCGGATGGGTTGATGTTTGCCGGACATTCGGAGAGTTTTCTGCATGCTGCGGACCTCTTCAAGTCCCAGGGCAAGACGGTTTATACCTTGGCGCGGGTACGTTAGGAAAAGTGCCGGTGCAACACGCCTACGATGAAAACCTCGCCGCAAATCGCTATTTCGATCGCAAGTTCGGGCTGGAAGCCGCCAAGATATTGCCTGGCGAGTATTTCGTCGCCAATGGCGATGCGTTGCTCGTGACGGTGCTCGGGTCCTGCGTTGCAGCCTGTATTCGTGACTGCGACTCCGGTATCGGCGGTATGAATCATTTCATGTTGCCGGATGATGGTGGGAGAGATACCGTTGGTACCTCGGCCCGTTATGGGACATACGCCATGGAAGTTCTGATCAACCACCTGCTCAAGCTGGGAGCGCGGAGAAACCGTCTGGAGGCGAAAGTGTTTGGGGGCGGCGCGGTCATGGCCAGTCTGGCGAGCAGCAACGTTGGTGCGCGCAATGCCGAATTTGTTCTTGATTTCCTGAAGACCGAAAAGATTCCCGTCGTTGCAAAGGACTTGCTGGATTCGTATCCGCGGAAAGTCTACTATTTCCCCCTGAGCGGCAAGGTTTTGGTCAAAAAGCTGCACCGCGTGCATAACGATACGTTGTTCAGCCGCGAAAACGATTACAAGGTCAGATTGTCCGGTTCGCGCCTTGAGGGCGAGGTTGAACTGTTCATCTAAGGCCGGTTTTTCCGACAAATGTTTTCCTTGACGTGATCTAGATGCTGCACAAAACAAGAGTTCTGGTTGTTGATGATTCTGCGTTGATGCGTGGCTTATTGAGCCAAATGATCAATTCGGCGCCGGATATCGAGGTTGTCGGCGCCGCACCGGATGCATCAACCGCAAGGGAAATGATCAAGACATTGAATCCGGATGTGTTGACCCTGGATGTTCAGATGCCGAAGATGGGTGGCTTGGAGTTTCTTGATCGCCTGATGCGCCTCAGGCCGATGCCGGTGGTCATGGTTTCGTCGTTTACCGAGGCCGGCTCGGATACCACATTGAAGGCGCTGGAACTGGGCGCCATTGATTTCATCGGAAAACCCCGCTCTGATGGTGGGCGAAGCATGGAGGCCTATGCCGACGAGTTGGTCGAGAAAATTCGCGCCGCCAAGGGCGCCCGCTTGCGTCGCCCGGTCGCTATGCCACTGGCCGCGCCGACGGTGAAGCCCGCAGGATCAGCCAAGTTGGCGGCCAACGGGGGCAGCGGGAAGATCATTTTTCTTGGTGCTTCTACGGGAGGGACGGAGGCCATCAAGGATTTTTTAATGGGCGTCCCGGCGGATTGTCCCCCGATCCTGATTGTCCAGCATATGCCGGAGTCATTCACGGCGTCGTTTGCGCGCCGTCTTGATGGATTATGCGCGCCGCAGGTCATCGAGTCGCAAGGGAACGAGAAGGTGGAGCCGGGAACCGTCTATATCGCGCCGGGCCACTCGCATATGACGATCAAGCGGGTAGCGGCTGGTTATGCCACCGAGTTGGCTGCTTCTCCTCCGGTCAATCGGCATCGTCCTTCCGTTGATGTTCTTTTTGACTCGGCAGCTGCACTGGTTGGCAAAAAGGCTGTCGGAGTCATATTGACCGGTATGGGAAAGGATGGTGCCCAGGGGCTTTTGCGCATGCGTCAGGCCGGTGCGAGAACCTTCGGGCAAGATGAAAGTAGCTGCGTGGTGTATGGCATGCCCCGGGAAGCATTTCTGATTGGCGGTGTCGAGGAGCAGTATTCGCTGGAGGAAATTTCCCGAAAGGTTTTAGCTGCTGCTGCGCTGTGAAGCGCGTTTGGGCTTGTTCCCCGTCTGTAAAGTATTAAACTAATGTGAAATTTGGTTATTTTGAATAGGAATACCGATGCAAGCGAGCATTCTCAAAGACGCCGGTAAGGCGACGATCAAACTGGTCGGCCGTTTTGACTTCAATACCCATCGCGAATTTCGCAGTGCTTATGAACCCTTGATCGGCGATGCCTCCGTCCGTTCGGTCGTCGTTGATTTTTCTGGCGTAGATTATCTGGATAGCTCGGCGTTAGGTATGTTGTTGATGTTGCGGGATAAATTGGGTGGTGCCAATAAGGAAGTTAGTTTGCTAGGGGTACGCGGCAACGTAAAACAGGTGCTAGATATTGCAAATTTTGGTAAATTGTTTCAAATTTCGTAAAAAAGATATAACGTAGGTCGTTGGTGAGTGGTAGGGTGGATGCCCGCATGTAGCTGAGTGATCTGCCCCTGTTGCGATGGGGCTCGGCAGGCAACTGGCCTGATTAGATGGTAGCGGGTGACGTGCGAGAGGAATGCGATGTCGGAACTATTAAAGAATATTGATGCACGGACCAAGTTGGCGGGAACCAACAAACTGGAGATTTTGCTGTTTTTCCTCGGGGTCGATCAGCGTACAGGTCGCCGGGAAACTTACGGCATCAATGTCTTCAAGGTTCGCGAAGTGATGCGTACGCCGGCTATCACTGCCGCTCCCGACATGCCATCCTCTGTTGAGGGGATGGTGAGCTTGCGCGGTGCGCTGGTGCCGGTAATCGATCTGGCGAAATACTCGGGCATTACACCGGGTACGCCGCGCGAAATCATGATCGTGACGGAATACAATGGGCATACCCAAGGCTTTTTGGTTGAGGGGGTAGATACCATTCTGCGCCTCGACTGGAGCAAAATGCGGGTGCCTCCGGAAATGCTCACCGCCCAGACGGGCGGCCTGGTTACCGCAGTGACCGAGTTGGCGGATAACCGACTGGTGATGATGATGGACGTCGAGAAGGTGTTGTCGGAAACCACCAGCATCGATCAGGAAATCATGTTCCGGGATGTCGTGACGATCGACCGGCCCGAGTGCACGGTGTTCTACTGCGACGATTCCAGCGTTGCACGCAAGCAGATCGAGCGTACTCTGGCAGCAATGGGGGTCAAAGGCGTGGCTGCGGTCAATGGTCGCCAGATGTGGGAAGAGATGGAAAAAGTCGCGACTTATGCGCTGTCAGTCGGCAAGTCGCCATCGTCGATCATCAGTCTGGTTCTGACCGATATCGAAATGCCGGAAATGGACGGCTATATCCTTACCAAGAAAATCAAGTCGGATCCGCGCTTCAGTGGCATCTCGGTCATCATGCATTCGTCGCTCTCCGGGATGTCGAATCAGAAGCTGGGCTTGTCGGTTGGCGTAGACGAATATGTGCCGAAATTCGAGCCACTGCGTTTGTCGGAAACCCTGGCGCGTCGCCTTGGGGTTGAAACGACATCTGTTGCTGCGGATTGAGTGAGCGGGAGAAGAAGATGAATCTCGTTGAAAGCAAGAATCTGCTGGATAGTGTCGATGCCAGGACGCGGCTGGCTGGCTCGAACAAAATGGAAATCCTGTTGTTTTCGCTGGGCACACGCGAGATTTTCGGGATCAATGTTTTCAAAGTGCGCGAAGTAGGGCGGACTCCTCATATCACCAAGACCCCCAACATGCCGCGCGGTGTCGAAGGTCTTATCTCGTTGCGAGGCAACGTGATTCCGGTTCTTTCTCTGGCCCCCTTCCTGCAGTTGGATACGCAGCCGGGCCGCGGAAAAACCATGATGGTGGCCGAGTATTCGAAGCGCACTCTGGGTTTCCTGGTGCATGATGTGGATCGCATCATCCGTGTCGATTGGGAGCGGGTAAAGGCCCCGGAGAGTGTGCTCTCTGCCAATCAGGGACTGATCACCGCCGTCATCGAACTGGAAGGTGGCGGCCTGGTGTCGATTCTCGACGTCGAACAGATTCTCGCCAACGCATTTGGCGAAGCAATGATTATTGATATCCCGCCGGCACGTGTCGATCCGGATACCAGCGTGTTTTTCGTGGATGACTCGGTTGTGGCTCGCCGGAAGATTTCCGAGGTGCTGGACAAGCTTGGCGTTCGTCACAAACATGCTACGAACGGCATGGAGGCATGGACCCGCTTGCAGGGGCTGGCTGCGCACGCTTCTCAGATGGGAAGAAACATTCGCGACGATGTCCGGTTGATTCTGGTCGATGCCGAGATGCCGGAGATGGATGGCTATGTGCTGACCAAGAATATCAAGTCCGACCCGCGCTTCGATGGCGTGCCGGTCGTCATGCACTCTTCACTGTCGTCGGAAGCGAATCGTGCGATGGGCAAGTCGGTGGGTGTGGATGCGTACGTGGCCAAGTTTGATGCCGAAGCATTGGCCGATACCCTGCGTCCGCTGATTGAACGATAACAAACAGAGTTACCGGAGTAGTTGATGGCTGATCCCAAAATGAGATTTCTGGTGGTTGATGACTTTTCCACGATGCGTCGTATTGTCCGAAACCTCCTCAAGGAGTTGGGCTACACCAACGTGGACGAGGCTGAGGATGGGGCGATCGCCCTGCAGAAGCTGCAGGGTGGTGGTTTCGAGTTCGTTGTGACGGACTGGAATATGCCCAATATGGATGGGCTCACCTTGCTGCAAACCATCCGCGCGACCCCGAATCTCAAGCACCTGCCGGTGCTGATGATTACGGCGGAAGCAAAGAAGGAGAACATCATCGCCGCGGCCCAGGCCGGTGCGAGTGGCTACATCGTCAAGCCATTCACGGCGGGTACGCTTTCCGAAAAGCTGAACAAGATATTCGAAAAAATGGGTCAGGCCTAAGGGGATATCATGGCTGCCAATAACGACTCCGCCGATCTAGAGGCTCTGTTCGACTCCATCGCCGCCGATTTTCCGCCGCCTGCGGCTGCGGCACCAGCTCCTGTGGCGGCGGTGCCGAAAGCATCGTCCGATAGCGATTCTGACGATCTGCAGGCGCTATTCGACAGTGTTGCCGCCGAAACCAAGGCGACTGCTACTGTTGCCGAGTTGGATGCTACGTCGCCTTCGCCTGGTGCTGGCCCTGAAGACTGGCCGCAGCAGGAGGCCGTATTCAATCGCCTGGGCCACATGGCGCGGTCGCTGCACGACACCCTGCGGGAACTCGGCTATGACAAGTTGCTGGAGCAGACGGTGACCGCGTTGCCAGATGCAAAGGACCGCTTGGCGTACGTTGCGAATCTGACCGAGCAGGCCGCCTGCCGTGTTCTCAATGCTACCGACATTGCCGGTCCGTTGGTCGATGAAATCGAAAGTGGCGCTTCGGAGCTTGGCGCTCGTTGGGACAAGGCTTTTGGCAATCAACTCGGTGTTGCCGAGTTCAAGCAGCTGGCCGAGGAAACCCGTGCTTACCTGAAGGATCAGTTGCCGACGAGGACGCGCGCAACCCACGCCCAGCTGACCGAAATCATGATGGCGCAGGACTTCCAGGATTTGACCGGCCAAGTGATCAAGAAGGTTGTGCTTCTGGCTCAGGAGCTTGAGGCAGGGCTGATGGGGGCGCTGATTGACGTTTTGCCGGCCACTCGGCGGACCGAAGAAGTGGCGAACCTGATGAACGGGCCGGTCGTCAATGCCGAGGGGCGCAGCGATGTCGTGGTCAACCAAGAGCAGGTCGATGACTTGCTCGACAGCCTCGGATTCTGAGGAGGTACACTATGAGTGACTTTAGCGGAATGGAAGACCTGCTGCAGGATTTCCTGCAAGAGGCGAGCGATTTGTTGTCCGACGTTGACAATAAACTTGTCGATCTCGAAAAGATGCCGGATGACCGCGGGCTTCTCAACGACATTTTCCGTGGATTCCATACCGTCAAGGGCGGTGCTGGATTCCTGAACGCCACCGAGCTGGTGACGCTCTGTCATTTGACGGAAAATCTCTTCGATCGCTTGCGTAATGGTGAGCTGGAGCTTACGCCTGAGCTGATGGATGTCATCATGGCGGCAACCAAGGGTGTTCGCGAGATGTTCGGCGAACTGGGGCAGATGGTCCAGCCGCAGCCGGCAGACCCCGATGTCCTGGCCGCCTTGCAGGGCGCGTTGTCAGGCGATCAGCCGGTACCGGTAGCTGCTCCTGCAGCGGCCCCCGCCCCGGCAGCGCACGAAGCTGCACCGGAGCCATCTGCGGCTACCGGGGAGCCGGACTGGAGCTTGCTCCATGCTGCCGTCGCGGGGCAGCCGGCAGCGCAGGCGCCGGTAAGCGAATTGATTACCAAGGCAGAGGCGGCCGCGGGTGGCATTGCCGTAACGCCGGCTGCCGGCGTGCCTGCTCAGGCCTCCGGCCAGCAGGCTCCGGCTTCTCCCTACGGACGCCGGGCAACTGACCGTCCGGGAGCGCAGCCTGTCAATGCTCGGCGCGCGGAAGAACGCGTCCGTGAGAATACCATTCGTGTCGATACGTCCCGACTCGACCAAGTGCTGAACCTGTCCGGTGAAATTGGCCTGACCAAGAACCGCTTGACCAGTTTGCGCGCCGATATTCTCGCCGGCAAGAACGACTCCGAAACATTGCATGCCCTTGATCAGGCGGTCAGTCAGCTCGACTTGCTGGTTTCCGATCTGCAGAACTCGGTCATGAAAACCCGAATGCAGCCGATCGGTCGTCTGTTCCAGAAATATCCCCGTATCGCCCGCGACTTGGCCCGCCAGTTGGGTAAAGATGTCGAGCTGGTACTGGCAGGCGAGGAAACCGAGGTAGACAAAACCATGATCGAGGATTTGGCGGATCCGCTGATTCACTTGATCCGCAATGCAGTCGATCACGGCGTTGAAATGCCGGCCGAGCGTCAGGCGGCCGGCAAGCCCTCGAAGAGCTTGGTGCGCTTGGAGGCGCGCCAGGAGGGGGATCATATTGTCCTGATCATCGCCGATGACGGAAAGGGCATGAGTGCCGAGCGTATTCGTGCCAAGGCCATCGAGAAGGGGCTGATTTCCGAGGAAGAGGCGAATACGCTGGATGAGCGTCAGAGCCTGAACCTGATTTTCCTGCCTGGATTCTCGACCAAGACCCAGATTTCCGATGTGTCCGGGCGTGGCGTGGGTATGGATGTGGTCAAGACCAATATCCAGAAGCTCAATGGCTCGATCGAAATTCGCTCCGAGCCAGGCAAGGGTTCCGTATTCATGATCTCCCTGCCGCTGACGCTGGCTATCCTGCCGGTACTGCTGGTGCTTCTGGGGGATCAGCCGTTTGCGCTGCCTCTGTCGCTGGTTCGCGAGATACTGCCGATCGAGCAGAGCCGCATCCAGGAGGTGGGCGGCAAGGAAACGCTGGTGGTGCGTGGCGAAGTCTTGCCCGTCATAACTCTGTCACGCCTGCTTGGTTGGCCGCGGGAGCACTACCCGGAATATGGGGTCTTCATGCAGACGGCAGAGCGAAGCTTCATCCTGGGGGTCGACAGTTTTGCCGGACGCGACGATGCGGTGATCAAGTCGCTTGAGGACTTCCGTCCCAAGGGCGTTGCCGGGGTAACTACCCTCTCCAACGGTCAGATCGTCCTGATTCTGGATATGAAGGAATTGCTAAGCGATATCGGGCAGCATGTTGATATCGGCTCGGCGGTGAGGGCGCTCGACTTCGCCTGATTCCCGTTCCGAGTCAACGAGTTGAGAGAGGGCTGCGGCCCTCTCTTTCTTTTTGGATGTTTACTCTGATGTCATGGGCTTGCGTCTGGCATCTGAGAAACAATCTAAAAAAAGTGGTGTACCTATTTAATTTTTCTCGTTTTTTCCTATAATAGCCACAACATCAACTAGAAATGGCTATGGCGGAAGATAGCGATCTCGAGAAAACCGAAGAGCCTACAGGCAGGCGAATCGAGCAGGCCCGCGAACAGGGCCAGGTCCCCCATTCCCGTGAACTTGGTACTTTTCTGGTCCTGGTTGTCGCCGCGGCAACTATCTGGATGATGGGCGGCTGGTTTGCACAGCGCGCCATAGCCATTATGCGGAAGGGCTTCGTCATTGATTCGCAGGTCGTGCGCGAGCCGAATCTGATGCTTCCGCGGCTGGCTGATATTTCCAGCGATGCACTGTTCGTGTTTTCCCCTTTGTTGGCCTTGCTTCTGGTCGCCGCCATCCTGCCGCCGTTTTTCCTGAACGCCTGGGTATTTTCGCCCAAGGCACTGGTGCCGGATTTGAAGCGCCTGAATCCATTGAGTGGTTTTGGGCGCATGTTTTCCTGGGCCAGCCTGATGGAATTGCTCAAGGCGGTGCTCAAGGCGGTGTTGGTGGGGGGCGTGGCAGCCCTGTTGATATGGAAGGAGCGGGAAGAGTTGTTTGGTCTGCTGGGTGAGCCGCTGGAAGCGGGGCTGACGCATGCCGGCCATATGATCGCATTCTCGTTCCTGATCCTGGTTGCGACGCTGGTTCTGGTTGTTGCTGCCGACGTCCCATTTCAGCTTTGGCAGTATTTTGACAAGCTGAAAATGACAAAGGAAGAGGTCAAGCAGGAAATGAAGGAAATGATGGGTGACCCTCACGTCAAGGGGCGCATCCGCAGCCTTCAAATGCAGGCCGCACGCAGGCGGATGATGGCCGCCGTGCCGACGGCGAATGTGGTGGTCACCAACCCGACGCATTATGCCGTGGCGCTTTCGTACAAGGCGGGGATGGCTGCCCCCAAGGTGGTTGCCAAGGGCGTTGGCGCGGTCGCCTTGAAGATACGCGAAGTAGCTTCCGAGAATGCGGTGCCGATCCTGGAGGCGCCCCCTTTGGCGCGGGCGCTCCACAAACACACAGAGATCGACGCCGAAATCCCCTCCGCCCTGTACAACGCAGTCGCGGAGGTTCTTGCTTATATTTACCAGTTGGCCAACTGGCGCCAGGCGGGGGGCACCTATCCGGTGCCGCCGCGTGACCTGCCGGTGCCGCCGGAACTTGTCCCGGAGGCGAGCTAAATGGCAGCCTCGTCGATGAGCATGCAGAATTTGCTGGGGCGTCTAAATTTGACGCAGATGGCGGCGCCGGTTCTGATCCTGATGATCCTGGCGATGATGGTGTTGCCGTTGCCGGCGTTTGTGCTGGATGTGTTCTTCACCTTCAATATCGCGATTTCGGTGCTTGTCTTGCTGGTCGCCGTCAATACCCAGAAAACCCTTGATTTCTCGGTTTTCCCGACAGTTCTGCTGGTGACAACCCTGCTGCGCTTGTCGCTGAACGTCGCTTCGACCCGGATCGTGATGCTTGAGGGGCATAACGGCCCGGATGCGGCAGGCAAGGTGATCGAGGCATTCGGCCATTTTCTGGTCGGCGGCAATTTTGCCGTCGGTATCATGGTCTTCCTGATCCTGGTGGTCATCAATTTTGTCGTGATCACCAAGGGTGCCGGTCGGGTGGCCGAAGTCTCCGCGCGGTTCACGCTCGATGCGATGCCGGGCAAGCAAATGGCCATCGATGCCGATCTCAACGCTGGTTTGATCGGCGAGGAGGAGGCGCGCAAACGCCGGACTGACATTTCCCGCGAGTCCGAATTTTTCGGTTCAATGGACGGTGCGTCGAAGTTCGTGCGCGGCGACGCGATCGCCGGCATCATTATCATGCTGCTCAACGTGATCGGCGGCTTGATTGTCGGTGTCCTGCAGCACAACATGGAACTCGCCCAGGCAGCCAAGAACTACACGCTGCTGACGATCGGTGACGGCTTGGTGGCGCAGATTCCCGGGCTGATCATTTCCATCGCCGCCGGTATGGTGGTGACCCGCGTCTCCGACGATCGCGATGTCGGCCAGCAGGTCATGAGCCAGATGTTCCGCAATGGCAAGGTGATCGCGATTACGGCTGCCATTGTCGGTTTTCTGGGTCTCATTCCGGGTATGCCCAATCTGGTCTTCCTGCTCCTTGCTGCCACTCTTGGCTGGTTCTCCTGGACCATGATGCAGCGTGAGAAGCGCATTGTCGAAACCCCCATGCAAGTCGCCCCGGCACCGGTGCAGGAAGCACTCGAGGCAAGTTGGGCCGACGTGGCCCCGCTCGATGTGCTCGGCCTGGAAGTCGGCTACCGTCTGATTCCGCTGGTCGACAAGTCACAGGATGGCGAACTGTTGCGCCGCATCCGTGGCATTCGCAAGAAATTTGCCCAGGAAGTCGGTTTCCTCGTCTCTCCGGTCCATATTCGCGACAACCTGGAGCTGAAACCGAATACCTACCGCATCCTGCTCAAGGGCGTAGAGATCGGCCAGGGCGAGGCCTATACCGGCCAGTATCTGGCGATCAATCCCGGGCGCGTGGCCGGAACATTGAATGGTGTCAGCACCAAGGATCCGGCTTTTGGCCTCCCAGCCACGTGGATCGAGGCGGCGCAGCGTGACCAGGCGCAGGCGTACGGCTATACGGTTGTCGATGCGTCGACGGTCGTCGCCACGCACCTGAATCACCTCATCCTGACGCATGCGGCCGAGTTGCTGGGGCGCCAGGAGGTTCAGCAATTGCTCGATCATCTGGCCAAGGAAATGCCCAAGCTGGTCGAGGATTTGGTACCCAAGATCCTGCCGCTCGGAACCTTGCAGAAAGTCCTGCAAGGCATGCTCGAGGAAGGTGTTCATATCCGCGACATGCGGACCATCATCGAAACCGTCGCCGATCACGCGACGCGGACACAGAATGCGGACGATCTCACTATCCAGGTGCGTACCGCGCTGGGCCGTGCCATCGTCCAGCAACTTTTTCCGGGCACTGGCGAAATGCAGGTCATGTCGCTGGACCCGACGCTCGAACGCCTGCTCACCCAGGCGGTCGCCGGCGGTTCGGAGAACACTAGTTTCGAACCGGGCCTGGCGGATACCCTGATTCGCGAGACGGCTGCCGCCGCCGGGCGCCAGGAAAGTCTGGGCTTGCCCGCTGTATTGCTGGTTCCGGGAAGCCTGCGCCTGCTGCTATCCAGGTTCCTGCGCCGCACCATTCCTCAACTCAAGGTGCTTTCGCACAACGAAGTGCCTGAAGCCCGAATTATCAAGGTGACCTCGATCATCGGAGGTAGAACATGAACGTCAGAAAATTCATCGCCGCCAACGCAAGGGATGCCTTGAGGAAGGTCAAGGAGACCTTGGGCAACGATGCCATCATCCTTTCCAACCGGGGCGTCCCCGGTGGCGTGGAGATCATGGCTGTCGCAGCCCGGGACATGGCCATGATCGTGCCGACGCCGGTTGCCGACAGTGCTCCTGTGCAACAGCGTCCGCAGCCCAAGGTTGATGCCGAGGATGATTATCGGGTCGTACTCAATTCAGCCCGCGCCCGGATTTCGCAGCCGACACCACCCGTGGCCGTGCCTTCGCCGCAGCAGCAAGCGCCCCGGCCGGCGGTGAATCACGCTTTCCTGGCCAAGCCGGCGGCAACGGTCAATGCCGGCATTCCCAAGACTGGCGCGTTGCGTAATCTGGAAACAACTCGCCCATCCCCGCCGCCTGTACAGCCACGCCAGGCACCGGCTGCTGCGCCCGCTGCGGCAGCGATCCCGCCGCAGGCTGCCACGTCACGGCGTGCGGAGGCGGAGGTCGTGCCGATGGCAGTCATGGAGGAAATCCGCTCGTTGCGCAAGATCGTCGAGCAGCATCTCGCCGGCTTCGCTTGGGGTGAAGTCGCGCGTTCGGAGCCGGTGAAGACCGATATCCTCCGTCAGATGCTCGATGCTGGGTTCTCGCCGCAATTTGCCCGCGATCTATTGTCTGATCTGCCGGTGGATATGAGCGCCGTCGAAGCCATGGCCTGGGTCAAGGGCGCGGCTGATCGCTCGTTGATGACGCTGGGCAACGAAAACGACATCGTCGACCGGGGTGGTGTCTATGCGCTAGTCGGGCCGACCGGTGTAGGCAAAACCACGACGACAGCCAAGCTAGCTGCGCGCTGCGTGCTGCGCCATGGGCCGAGCAAGGTGGCGCTGGTGACGACTGACGGCTATCGGATCGGCGCGCATGAGCAGTTGCGTATCTATGGACGCATCCTGGGGGTGTCCGTGCACCTGGTCAAGGATGCGACGGAGCTTCGCCAAACGCTCAACGAATTGCAGCACAAGCATATGGTGTTGATCGACACCATGGGTATGAGCCAGAAGGACAAGCTGGTTCCCGAATTGACCGATATGTTGGCTGGGTGCGACGTGCAGCGCGTCCTGTTGCTCAATTCGACCTCGCGCGGCGATACCCTGGACGATGTGGTACGCGCCTACGCCGGCGATTCGCTGGCGGGTTGCATCCTGACCAAGATCGATGAAGCGGCCAGCCTTGCCACGGCACTCGATGTCATCATGCGTCACAGCCTGAGGCTGCTCTATGTGTCGAACGGGCAGCGTGTACCGGAAGATATCCATCTCCCGAATCGCAGCTACCTGCTGCACCGTGCCTTCAAGGACGTGCCGGAAGCTTCTCCGCACAAGTATGACGGGATCGAGCCGGCAATGATGATGGCCAATGCCGGCATGGTTGCGGCTGGAGGACGTCGTGGCTGACTTTCGCGTCGACCAGGCTGCCGGCCTGCGTCGTCTTCTCGGTGGGGGGCAGCAGCTTCAGGTTGTCACCTTCGTCGCTGGTTGCGAAGGCGTCGGACGCAGTGTCGCCGTAGCCAATATCGGCGTGGCCTTGGCTCGCCTCGGCAAGGAAGTCCTGATCATTGACGAGCATGCGCCGGGTGACGACATTGCTTCCACCTTTGGCTTGGTCGCGCGCAGCGACCTGCTCAATGTGGTGCAACGTGAATTGCCCCTGTCGCAAGTGTTGCTGCAGCCGATGCACGGTCTTCGCGTCTTGCCTGCGGCCCGCGCAGTGAAGAAGCTGGGGCGTCTGTCCCTGCATCAGCAGCAAACCCTGCTCGATGCCATGTCGGGCCTTGATCGGCCGGTCGATGTGATTCTGGTCGATGCCAGCATGGCGCATCCGCACGGTTTCTCCCCATTTGGCATAGCAGCCCAGGAAGCAGTCGTCGTCCTCTCTGGAAGCAGTGCCTCCATCACCGAGGCCTATTCGCTCATCAAGAAGGTGAGCCATGCTTTTTCCCGGAAGCATTTCCGCATTCTGGTGAACAAGGTGCGCAGCCAGCCCGATGCCCGCTCAATTTACGAAAATATCGCGCAGGTCGCCGCTCAGCGAGGTATTGCCCGCCTGGATTATGCCGGCGCGGTTCCGCTCGATGAATCCCTGCGCTTGGCTGCTCAGTTATGTCGCCCGGTGCTGGTGCAAGCGCCGGATTCAGCCTCGGCCGCAGCGTTTCGCGATATTGCCTCGGACATGCTGTATTGGCAGCGCAGCGAAAGCGAGGCCGGCGGAGTCGAACAGTTCATGCAGCAACTGCTACACTTGAGCCAACGCATAACTCCCAACGTATTACGAGCCTGATGTATACCGCTGCAGGGCAGCCAGACAGGGAACAGTTGGTTCAGCGCTTTGTGCCGCTGGTGAAGCGTGTCGCCTATCATTTGATGGCGCGCTTGCCGCCCAGTGTTCAGTTCGATGATCTGGTCCAGAACGGGATGATCGGACTGCTGGACGCCATTGATCGCTACCAGGAGGGTTTCGGGGCGCAATTCGAAACCTATGCCACGCAGCGCGTGCGGGGGGCCATGCTGGACGGCCTTCGGGAAAACGACTGGTTGCCCCGGAGCCTCCGGCGGGAATTGCGCCGCATCGAAACGGCGATCAATCAACTCGAACACGAGCATGGGCGGGCGCCCTCCGAGCGCGAACTCGCCGAGGCGCTGGGTCTTTCGCTAGCCGATTATCAAAAAACGCTGCACGATGCGCGCGGCCACCAACTCGTCTATTTCGAGGACTTCTCGGGTGAAGACGACGACGACTTCCTGGAGCGCCACTTCACCGACAATAATGCCGATCCGGCTGCGATACTCGAGGATTTGGGCATGAAGGCATTGCTGGTGTCTGCCATCGGTGATCTGCCTGAGCGTGAGAAGCTGATGATGGCGCTTTACTACGAGCAGGATCTCAATCTTCGGGAGATCGGCGAAGTCATGGGTGTCAGCGAGTCGCGCGTCTGTCAGCTACACAGTCAAGCGATCGCCAGATTGCGTACTCGGATGGCCGGAGAGGTGCCAAAGGCCGCCAAGCGACGTAAGGAGCGCGTGGGTGGATAAGATCAGCCTGGCCGGCCTGGCCATTGGCTTGTTTGCCATCATTGGCGGCCAATATCTTGAGGGCGGGCATGTCGGCTCTCTGGTCCAGCCGACCGCGCTTTTGATCGTCCTCGGCGGTACGTTGGGGGCCGTGCTATTGCAGAGCCCCATTCATGTTTTCAGGCGCGGCATGAAAATGGTGAAGTGGGTTTGGGTTCCACCGGTGATCGAGCAGAAGCGCCTCATCGAGCAAATTCTGATGTGGAGCCAGCTCTCGCGTCGAGAAGGTTTGTTGGCGCTGGAAAACCAAATGCCGCGCGTCAAGGACGAATTCACGAAGCGCGGCTTGCAGCTTTTGGTGGATGGCGCGGATCCCGAACGTATTCGCGAGTTGCTCGAAGTCGAGATCGATACCTACGAGGACGAATTGCGGCAGTCCGCCAAAATTTGGGAGTCGGCCGGAGGCTACTCGCCGACCATCGGCATTCTTGGGGCGGTCATGGGGCTGATCCACGTGATGGAAAATTTGTCCGATCCGACCAAGCTCGGCGCCGGTATCGCGGTTGCCTTTGTCGCTACGATCTATGGCGTAGGCTTGGCCAATCTGATCTATCTGCCGATTGCCGGTAAGCTGAAGTATTACATCGGCCGCATGGTGGCGACCCGTGAAATGCTGGTCGATGGGCTGGTCGGAATTGCGGTGGGCGACAATCCGCGCATCATCGAAGGTCGCCTCAAGGGCTATCTGCACTGATGGCCCGGCGCCGCCGCGAGGAAGAGCATGAAAACCACGAGCGGTGGCTGGTTTCATACGCCGATTTCATTACCCTGCTGTTTGCCTTCTTCGTGGTCATGTATGCCATCTCGTCAGTGAATGAGGGGAAATACAAGGTTCTATCCAATTCGCTGACCAACGCCTTCAAGAATAGGACTGGGCAACCGGGGGGGCAGCCGATTGCAACCATCCAGGGGGCTCCGTTGCTGCCGGTGAAACCGATTGCCAAGCCCGACAAGCTTCCCGATCAAAAGAAGGCGGAAGAAAAGAAGAGCGAGCAGCGGCAAAAAATGAGGAATGTCGCCGACGATATCAAGAATGTGCTGCAGCCCTTGATTGCCCAGGGAAAGGTCAAATTGCTCGAAACCAGTCGTGGTGTCACGGTGGAGATCAACGACAGCATTCTCTTTCCTGCCGGGCAGGCCAGGTTGCAGCCGGCATCGGTCAGCGCGATGCAGGCCATCGCCCAGGTTCTGGCCGACTCCGATTTTCCGATCACGATCGAGGGGCATACGGACAACATTCCGATCGCCACAGCCCAATTCCCGTCGAACTGGGAGTTGTCGGCCATGCGGGCCACCACGGTGCTCAGACTGTTCAACGAAGGTGGTGTCGGTGCCGAGCGTCTGACTGCCATTGGCTATGGCGAAACACGGCCTCTGGAAACGAATACGACCTTGGAGGGAAGGGCCAGGAATCGCCGGGTGAGTATCCTGATCGATTCAAACCGTCCGGAGGAGCCGACGGAGGTGAAGGATTTGCGTCCGACCCAATAGGTCGGTTATCCAGGCCGTTCAGGCCGAGTCGACGATACGGCTGCCGGAACTGCTCATGGTCTGGCCCCTGGCTCCATAGAGGCTCGAGGACTCAGGTGGCTGGGTGAGAATGGCAAGTGCCTCGGTGGCATTCTTGAGGTGCATGTCGACCAATTGGATGTTCAGGTCATGCAATGCCTTGGCCTCGCGCGCCAGTTCCAGGAGTCGCTGCCAGTTTGTTGCAGCCGCGACATCTGCAGCGTTGCCTTCAAGCCAGCGCTGCATGCTGGCCTTGGTGCCGGGCTGCCCGGCTGTACCGATGGCAGCCATGCGCTCACCTTCTGCGCTGTTCATTTGGGCGATCAGCGGGCTCTTTTCTGCCGTGATCGCTTGCAGCGCGCCTGCATCAGCCTTTTTCAAGCTGTCCTGTTCGTCGTTGAGCAGCGAGATGAATCGGGAAACCAGTTCGATTTCCCGAGCCAGAATGCCAGCAACGTTGGACATCAGGCCTGAAGCTTGCCGTCGCGGTTCAGCAGGTCGCGGGTCGACTCGATCAGGCGGTCGGCAATTGCCTCCGGATTGATCTTGAAGCGACCTTCCGAAATGGCCTGCTTGATTTCCTGAATACGTGCCGTATTGACCGGGGGCTGGTTGGCGCCCGCATTCAGGCTGCCTGCCACCTGGCTAAGACTGACTGCATCTTGCGCCGGCGTCGCAACGGCCGTCGGGGTTGTCGATGGCTTGCTCGAAATGCCGGTCGTCGTGGGCTTGTAACTGTTGTCGATCTTCATGGTGATCATCTCAAAACTTTTTACTCAATCTTATTAACGACCATTCGAGGCAGAACTTTAGCCTAAAAAGAGATTTCTACACTACCGTCAGCTTTGGCCACGCCGCTGACGGTTTGTCCGGAAGCCATCCGAATCTGTGCAATCTGCCCCTCGGCGGCGTTATTCATGGCCTTTCCTTCGGAACTGACAGCAAAACCCGGGCCTGTCGAGATGATGCGCACAGTCTGCCCTTGCCGAATGACCAGTGGCGCGACGAGTTGATCGGAGCGTAGCGGCTGGCCGGCCCCCAGCGAGTTGCGTAAGGTCTTGCCGATGGCGAGTTGCGGGTCGCCGAGAATGCCGGTGGGCATGTTGGTCAGATCGCCCGTGCTGACGATCAGGTCGCCAGCGGAAATGGTTTGACCGGCTGCAAGGGGGCGGCCGGTGGTGACGTAATTGCCGGTGATGGCAATTTGTACCGGCACCAGAACACTCCAGATCGCGGGCCCCAGGCAACGTACGCCAACATGGGTTTTGCCGCTGAGCCGGGTGCCGGATGGCGAAAAAGCCTCGTGGGCCGTACATGGGGGAAGGCGGGTGACGTCAAGCGAGCCTATCTTGATCTGGACCTTGCCTGGCAACCCCTGCGTCTGTTGTCGAACATAGCGCTCGGCCGTATCGACGACGAGATCGGTTTCCGCCGCGTGGCCGAAGGTGGTGGATATCAGGAAGAACAGGAGTGCCAAGTATCGGGTCATCCGTACATTTTGCCTGAGCAATCAGGATGCTGCATGTCTTCCGGCAAGAATTGCCGAAGACTTTGCCGGGATACTGGCAAATTGCCCCTTGATTGCCATGGCACGGAGCGTGCTAATCCTTGACCGAGCATACGGAGTCCATCATGGCAAGCATCGAACAAAGTATTTCCGTTTACAGTCAGGCACTCAATCTGCGTGCCCAGCGTCATCAGGTTTTGGCATCCAATATCGCCAACGCCGATACGCCGCAGTACAAGGCGCGCGATTTCAACTTCGAGGCTGCCATGCAGAACGCAATGGGTGGCCGCATGCAAGTCGGCGGCGTGGAACTGGCACGCACCTCGGCCGACCATATTGCGGGCGGATCGGCCAGCGGACCGGCGGTGCTGCAATACCGCAAGGAAACCCAGTCGGCGGTGGATGGCAATACGGTGGACATGGATGTCGAGCGTACACAGATCGCCGAGAACGCCATGCAATACCAAATCCTGACCCAGCTGATCAGCGACAAGTTCAAGGGTATGCGCAGCGCCATGGCTTCAAGCAACGCCTAAGGGACAACAGATGAGCCTGTTCAACGTATTCAAGGTTTCTTCCAGCGCCATGACGGCGCAATCGATGCGCCTCAATGCCGTGGCTTCCAATCTGGCCAATGCCGACAGCATCGTTTCTTCGGACGGCAAGCCCTATCGGGCCAAGCAGGTCGTGTTCGAAGCAACGCCGATGGGCGGTGCCGGCGATCTTTCCAAAGGGGTTCGGGTGCGCCAGGTGGTCGATGATGCTTCGCCGCCGCGCATGGTGTACGACCCTAAAAATCCGGCTGCCGATGACAAGGGATATGTTGCCTTTTCCAATGTCAATGTGGTCGAGGAAATGACCAACATGATTTCTGCCTCGCGTTCGTATCAGACCAACGTCGAGGTCATGAACACTGCCAAGGCCATGATGCTGCGCACCCTGCAGATCGCCCAGGGCTAAGACTCGTAGAGGAGAGTAAAAATGGCTACCAGCGTTACCGATACGAAATCGAATACGGCTGCCGATATCTTTTCCGCCATCAATGGCAACAGCGGCAAGAAACCGGCGACCAGCACGACAGCGGACATGGAAAATCGCTTCCTGACCTTGCTGATGACCCAGATCAAGAACCAGGACCCGCTGAATCCGATGGATAACGCAGCGGTCACCACCCAGCTTGCCCAGTTGAATACGGTGAATGGCATTGAAAAGCTCAACGTGACGCTGTCGCAGTTGTTGAGTGGCTATAACGAGGCGCAGGGCCTGCAGGCGGCAGGCATCATCGGCAAGAATGTGATGGTTG
>CAMKYP010000007.1 GCA_946477505.1 uncultured Dechloromonas sp.
ATCATGGCTCCATTCTCTCAGGTAATGGAGCCTCCTCAATTCCCGGGGCGATTCAGTGCGGTTGGTATCGACATGGGCATTGTCCGCTTCGCCACGCTCTCGAATGGCACGTTCTACGCACCGCTCAACAGCTTCAAGCGACACGAGGCCGCGCTGCGCAAGGCGCAGCAGGCCATGAGCCGCAAAGTGAAGTTCAGCAACAACTGGAAGAAGACGAAAGCCCGAATCCAGCGCATTCATGCCCGCATCGGCAATGCCCGCCGTGACTATCTGCACAAGACCTCGACCGCGATCAGCCAAAACCACGCGACGGTGTGTATCGAGGACTTGCAGATTCGGAACATGTCCAAGTCAGCGGCAGGCACGACAGATACTCCGGGAAAAAACGTTCGGGCCAAGTCGGGCCTGAACAAATCGATCCTCGATCAAGGCTGGTTCGAGTTCCGTCGCCAACTGGATTACAAGCTGGCATGGCGAGGTGGCTGGCTGGTCGCCGTGCCACCGCAGAACACCAGTCGCACCTGTCCGTGCTGTGGCCATGTGTCGGCGCAAAACCGGCAGACGCAAGCACGATTCCAGTGCGTGGCATGCGGTTTCGAGGAAAACGCCGATCTGGTCGGTGCGATCAATATTTTAAGGGCGGGGCACGCCCGGTTCGCCTGTGAAGTGAGCGGTGCAGTAATGCCGCCAGCAGCAGGAACCCACCGAAGCGACTCAGGGGCGCCTCAATGCCGCACCTGAGCGCCGTAGGAATCTCCGGCCTTCAGGCCGGGGAGGATGTCAATAAAGGTACCAAAGAAAGCCCCGTTGGCAACGGCAAATTTCGAAACTGGTTCGGCATGCGCCAGCCGAGGCCGCTTGAAGTACGCGACTTCCTTGCTCCACTTCGCGAGCAAACGGTTGCATATGCCGGGCGCGATCAGCGTAACGACAAAAGCCATGATCAGCGCGCCTAAAAACGTGTGCGTAGGGCCATGAAGCATGTCGGAATTCACCAACATGCGAATCCCCGGCTCAATGTCCATTGCCACCTGTGCAATGCCGAAGGTCATCATGCTGAAGCGGCGGTTAAGTACGGGTTTGGCAATGAGTGCGACGCCCATGTGAAATGGCGTAAATGGCAATTTATTCCTTCTTTTTTTGCGATGGAATGACGGTATGCGCAGGCAGGGTCTCTAAAGCGGATAGGTCAACCCGCCGGGTGAGATAAATCGTCGGTGGTCAGGAGTGCCTTGGGAACAGGCAAAATCTCCAAGGCTTTCCCCTGTTCGTCTGCGAACTCGACCAACACCGTTTTTTCATCCAGTTCCTCAAGGATAGTCCCAACGAGCAAATCCCGCCTTAGCCGAACGGTCGCTAGAGGTTTCATAGTGGTTCCTGATCCCCCTCTATGACAGCATCAGTGCGAGTGACGACAACTTGGCTCAACGCTTTACCCCAACAACGTGATCCCAGGAAATTTTGGCGTCTGACTTTAGGCGGATAAAGCTATGGTTGCTGTATTCCGCTCGAATGCTGCAAATACCATCCATGACTTCGACGGTTTCGCCAAAGCGTTGGGCTGCTGCGCAACCAGTCGAGTCCAGGATGAATGTCGCTTCATCAGCGATGGGCAACCGAAAAATTGCCACCGTTAAGGAGACGGCCAGAACAACCAGAAGAACACCAAATATCCAATTTTTCCGCATCGCTCCCAACCAATAAAAGCAGAATCAAGTCCTTCGTCGGATCGTGCTTCGCAAACTTGATCGAAGCACATCAGCGGTAGGTGCACAAAGGCACTTTGAATTGCGACGCCTCCGGTAACCTGCGTCGCTCATCCCTCGCCAAGCTGAATCATAAGGCTATTCGTTGAATAGACTAGTGGCCGGAGCGAGCGACCTCTCTAGCAACACCAATCCCGCTATCGAACTATTTCCGACGGCGCCGCCAGTCCCACGGCGCTACAGGAGCCGGATCCTGCCACAGCCCAATACGGCTTCGCCTCGCATCAGCCTCGTGGGCCGAGTAGAGAATCCGATCCCGCTCAGTCTGATCCTTGCGGTATGCCTCGTACCACCATGCCATGCCGCTCTTGATTTGCTCTAGACTCACATCAACCCCATTGACCAGCACCTTCCCGATCAGCCGATTCCGATGCTTCTTTCTCCATTGGACGGTGACTTCCTGGGCGAAGGCCAAATGAGCCAAGTTCTGCCTTGCACGCTCACCAAAGGGCTGCTTGCGCTCCGGGGCATCGATACCCATCAGTCGGATTTTGTGTTGCTGATGGCTGGCATCCAGTACTGTCAGCGTATCGCCATCCGTGATCCCGACCACCCGTCCGATGAGTTCTGCGGCCTGTACGGAGAGGGAGAGACAAAGCCCAATGATGCAGAACAGCCCCTTCATTCGGAGTAGGCAACCACGGCGTTCGCTCCCTGGCGGGCTCCCAGTTTCTGGCGGCATTTCGGGTAAGTCCCGCAACCCCAGAAATCCCGCCGGCCGGCCTTTCCCGGAATCAGTCGCATCTTGGTGCCGCAGCTTGGGCAGGTCGGGATGTGGTAGTCGCCTGCCGTGGCAAAGTCCAGTAACGCCAGACGCTGCACATCCGGCAAACGATTGAACATTGCCAGCAGCATCTTCCCGTCGATGAGGGTGATCCGATTCGGGACTGCAAAGCCTTTGGCTTCATCGGAATAACTGCCGGAGGTCATGAAGAAGGCTTTCCCGATTTTTTCATGCACCATCACGCCGAGTAATTCGCGGATCGGTTTCACGCCGACGAAGCTGTTACCCCATGCTTTGCACTGAACAATGGCTGTGGCTATCTGCGGCTGATTATCGTCCTGAAAGAGGCGAATATCGATGCCGCCATCCGGCCCCAGGGGAGTGCATTCGCTTCGGATACCCTTTAACTCGTAGAACTTCTGGCAGACATCTTCGAATCGTTTCCATTCGATGGCCTGGATCAATTCGAGGGACCAGGCCTCAGCCCTTGTTGATTCCGGCTGAACCTCGTTTTCCTTCATCACAGGCTCGCGCCACATCACATTGGTGGGCTCCGTTACTGGTGACGATCGACGCATTGGACGCTGTGGTGCGAGATGTCGAACGTTGGATAGCCCAGGTGCTTTGGCGGCGGCCTTCTGCGCTGCCAACCACTTGAATATTGCGATGACCCCGAAAATACAGCTCAGCAGGACGAAGATCGGCTTCAATCCAGCGGCCGCCATTTTCAGATACGGATTGTGTGCAAAAAATGCCGGAATCAAGACGAATCCAAAGCACAGCATCCCCGCCGCGATACTGGCGGCAACAGCCCATGTTGAGGTGAGGGCCATATCCAGCAACGTTTCTTTCCGCCTGCGTCCCACGCCGTTTGCACCCCCACGATTATCAAACCGGTGATTCTCAGGGATCAGCCGCTGGGCGACAACTAGCCAAAAGTCATATCTAGGTAATGTGAATAGTGGCTACCTGCCATATTCTTGAGCGGGATGCCGAAAAGGCCGTTCCGCCAGTACCCTGCTGGCAGCCCTCAGTCCCGACCCAATTACGATAAACACTTAAACTTAAACGAATCATTCTCAAAAAACACTTCAGTGTTTCTGAAGTTGATTCACTGACAGTAGCGCTAAGCCGCCGATTTTTCCGATCGGGTTTTTGGCAATTAACTGCCACCAAGTGATTTCTCGCTAATCCATATTACACATCCGTCGCCACTGAGCAGAGTTCTTGTCCTTTTCTCGCTTAACGTCTTCCAGGAACTCCAGCCACATCTGCGCCTGGTTATTTCTCCGCCATTCCATGTCAATTTTTTGCATCTTTGCTATCTCAGGACTGACATTGAGCATGCTCTCGACGAACTCTTCTCGCGAGATTGGATAGAGTGCATGGCCAACCTCTTTAGTCAATGCTGCGATTTGTACTTCGATTTGGTCGAGGCTCATCTTGAAAAGTGTTCCTGAGTCAGTTTTGAACGCTTAGCCTCAGCGGCTGAAGTAATCAGACAAGAAAAGAAGGTTCATCCCTGCCATAGGCACCGGGAGGTGCGTCGGTTTCAAGTTGGTAAACGAGCAACATCTACCCGTTCGCGCAATTCCTTGCCGGGCTTAAAGTGTGGTGAATATTTTCCTGGCACATCAACCCTGTCGCCGGTCTTTGGATTACGCCCGACTCGGGGAGGGCGGTAATTGAGTGTGAATGTTCCAAAGCCACGTATTTCAACCCGATGACCTTGGCTGAGTGTCTGTCCAATCGCGCCAAGAATCTCGCCTATTACCATATCGGCATCAGTTTTGAGCAACTGCGGAAATCGTTGAGCGAGTATGTCGGTTAGTTCGGAGCGAGTCATGTCTGCTTCAAGTGAAAGTACGGTTGTTCAACTGTGTCATTCTCGCCTTTGAGGTTATGTATTTTCAAGCGACTATCGCTGCAGCGGCATGCGTAGGACGGTCGTCGAGTACAAACCCATCTTGCTAGTCTGCGTTCCGCAGCTGGATTAGCGACGTTTGACATCTTCCCCGGCCTTCAGGCTGAGGAGGATATCAACATCTCTGCCTTGTTCGGTGGACTATGGGCTTCTGGTTTGATTTAGCTGGGAATCCTCCGCTTACCAAGTATCAAGTAGTCGATTCGCATTGTGCAAATATTCCGTAGGCCTGATTATTTTGTGCGTCCCCGGTAGGCTTTGGGGGAGCTACCAGTCCAACGCTTGAATGCTCGATGGAAAGTGGTTGGGTCATCGAATCCGATTTGGTTACCAATAATTGCAACCGGTAGGCGGGTCTTGATGAGTTTTTGAATGGCTACGTCACGGCGCAACTCATCTTTGATGGCTTGAAAGCTTGTTCCCTCTTCGTCTAGGCGCCTTGCAAGCGTTCGTAGCGAAAAATGTAGCGCATGGGCTACATCCTTGATGCTGGTCACTTGGCCCAATCGCGTTTCCAGGTACTCGCGTACTCGGTGACTAACGATTCGCTCAGCGAAAGAGACGAACATCCAGTCTGCCGGAGCTCTGGCCAGAAACTGGCTTAGTGAATTCTTATCCTGGCGGATCGGGATTTGCAGATGTTTGCTCTCAAAGTACAGCGCGGTAATTGGTTGATCGAAGTAGGTAGGCCCCGGGTACAAGAATACATATTCGGAAACATGGATGGGTCTCGAGTATGCAAAATCGATTCGCGCCAAGGGGATCTTTCGTCCTGCAAGCCAGGATGCCATGCCATGTGCCAGTTTCAGCATCATTTCCTGAGCGAAATGATTGCAGCGAACGGCTTCGGTTGTGGGGGTTAGCGCCAGGCGTAATAGATCATCGGATTTTTCCAGCGTGAAGGCCAAATCCTCTAACAATAATCGAAAGAACTGCGTGAAGCGGTAGAGCGCTCCAATGAGGTTGCCTGACTCCAGAACACTCAGGCAGAGGAACTTCAATGTCCCACCGCGCAACGGACGGGAAAACATTCCCGGCGTTTCGTCATCAATCTCTCTGGCAAGCAAGCGATAGAGGCCTGCAAATTGATCGGTCGTTACACGTGCTCCGGGTTGGCTGAACAGGTCCGTTGAAATCCCTGCGCGCAGCAGGTATTGGCTCTGCATGTATGCATCGAGTCGCAAGCCATCAAGCAGGCTATGGATGAACTGAATAGGAACGGTTGTCGCGGATTGGTTCATTGATCGGTAGCCAGAGTTGCCGGACGAAAAAATGGTGCAGTGCAGAACCAAGTTGGCAGATTATGCAATGTTTTCGGCACAGGCAGCAAATGTCTGTGTTTTATGGTTAGTACAATTCATTGCACCAATTGGTAGGCCGGTGTGAAGCAGGTTGCTCAGGAAAGTGACCGAAATGGGCCTTTTGGCAGTTGGGTAGCCAAATTAGACAGATATGACTCTGAGTGGAATATCGCGGCGCTGCCAGTTTCGCTTAGGGGCTCGGAGTTCCGGCAGAAGTTCAATAGGAGGGGGAGAAATGAAAGCGAGTTCATCCAATCCGATACTGGAGCTATCCGGGCTGGGATTATCTTTTGGCGGGGTAAAAGCACTAAATGGTGTCAGTTTTGAAGTTGCGCCGGGGTCGATCACATCGGTCATTGGACCGAATGGGGCAGGCAAGACATCCCTGTTCAACACCATCTCCGGTTTCTATCGTCCGTCGGCCGGATGTATTCGTTTTGAAGGCCACGATATTTCGGCCTTAAGACCGCCGGCACGGGCCAAGCTTGGCTTGGCCCGCAGCTTCCAAAACATTGCCTTGTTCCGCGGCATGACCGTACTCGACAACATAAAACTTGGCAGACATTGCCATCTTGAGACGGGCGTACTTGATGCCTTGTTCTATTTTGGCAAGGCCCGACGCGAGGAAATAGAACTTCGCCGCGAGATCGAGGAAAAGGTGATCGACTTCCTCGAAATCGATCATATCCGCCATCAACCAGTGGCCGCCTTGTCCTATGGCCTGCAGAAGCGCGTCGAGATGGCGCGGGCCCTGGCCATGAAGCCGCGTGTCCTGATGCTGGACGAGCCGGTGGCCGGCATGAACCGCGAGGAAACCGAGGACATGGCGCGTTTCATTCTCGATGTGCGCGAGGAGTGGGGCGTCACCGTGCTGATGGTCGAGCACGACATGGGCATGGTGATGGATATTTCCGATCACGTGGTGGTGCTCAATTTCGGCCAGGTGATCGCCGACGGCTTGCCCAGGGAAGTTCAGGAGAACCCGGAGGTCATACGCGCTTATCTTGGCTCGGGCGATGTCAGCGAACTGCGCGCCCGTTTGCATCAACCCGTTGCGGCAAAGGCAGCCTGACATGGATTGGCTATATTTACTTGAAATTTCCCTGGCCGGTATCGGCAGCGGCGGTTTGTATGCGCTGACCGGGCTATCCTTCGTGATGATCTACAAGGCGACCAAGGTGGTCAATCTGGCCATCGGCGAAATGCTGATGCTGGGTGCCTACCTGATGTTCGGCATGGCCTCCAACCTCGGCTGGCCGGTCTGGATGGCCATCGTTGCCGCCATCATTGGCAGTGGCCTTGGCGGGGCCATTGTGGAGCGCCTGGCCATCCGGCCGATGCTCGGCGAGTCGCCCATTTCGGTCTTCATGGTAACCGTCGGACTGTCCTCGGTGATGATCGGCTTGGTCGAACTGATCTGGACCGCCGACCAGCAGCGCCTACCGGAATTCATGCCATCCGATCCGGTCATGCTGGGCGAAGCATTCATTCCGCCCAAATTGTTTTACGGCTTCCTCGTCGCGGCGGCGTTGATCCTGATCGCCTTGGCTGTGTTCCGCTTCTGGCGCGGTGGGGTGGCGCTGCGGGCAACCGCTTCGGACCAGGCTGCCGCCTATTCGGTGGGTATTAACGTGCCGCGCGTTTTCTCTCTTGCCTGGATTGCCGCCGCCATGATTGCCGCGATCGCCGGCATCGTGGTCGGCTCAATTGGGGGGCTGTCCTCGAGCATGGGCGTGTTTGGCCTTTCCGTGCTGGTCGTCGTCATCGTTGGCGGACTGGATTCGGTGCTCGGCGCGCTGGTGGCGGGCCTCGGTATTGGTCTGCTCGAAGCCTTGGCAGGCGGATATCTCGGCGGTGAGTACAAGCTGTTGGCTACGTTCTCCACACTTATCCTGGTGCTCATGGTTCGCCCGTATGGCCTGTTCGGCACCCACGAAATCGAGAGGCTCTGATGCGCATCGGTACCGCAAAACAAAGTTACGCCCACGACGAATCCCTGTTCGATACCCGCACGCAGTGGGGCTGGCTGGCAACCCTCGGCATTACCCTGCTGGCCTTCCCGTTCGTGGCCAACGATTACTGGCTCTATCTGGCCTGCTTGGTCGCCATCAACATCGCCAGCGCCACCGGCTTGAACATCCTGACCGGTTACACCGGCCTGGTCAGCCTCGGGCAAGCCGCATTCATGGGGTTGGGGGCCTACACCGTGGCAATTTTTGAACAGCGCTTCGGGACCCCGGCGGTGCTGAACCTGCTGGCTGGCGGCGGTGTCGCCATGCTGGTGGGGGTGGTGGTCGGCATCCCGTCGCTGCGGGTCAAGGGGCTGTACTTGGCTATCTCAACGATTGCCGCCTCGTTCATCCTGCATTTCGTCTTTGCCAACTGGACCAGCCTGACGGGGGGCACGGGTGGGATGACCGTTCCGCCCGCCAATTTCTTCGGCATCCCGCTGGATACCTCGTTCCGCCTGTACTGGCTGGTGGTGCCGGTGGCGCTCACCATGCTGGTCTGTGCCGCCAACCTATTCCGGACGCGTATCGGCCGGGCATTCATCGCCATCCGCGACCGCGACATCTCGGCCGAGGTGCTGGGCATTCCGCTGCTACGCTACAAGCTGACCTCGTTCGCCCTGTCGTCGTTCTATGCGGGCGTCGCCGGTGGCTTGTGGGCCTACTTCTTCCGCGTCGTCACACCGGAAAGCTTCCCGCTGATGATGTCGATCTTCTTCCTGGCAGCCGTCATCGTCGGCGGCATGGGCACCATCCTCGGCGGCATCCTCGGCGCAATCTTCATGACCATGGTGCCGGAAGTCCTCAAGCTGATTGTCGGCTGGCTGCCCCTGGGCAGCGAGGGAGCCGTGATTCTTTCGCCGGTGCGGACCATCGTTTTCGGTCTGCTGATCGTCGGATTCCTGATCTTCGAGCCGCTCGGGCTCCAGGAACTGTGGCGTCGCGTACGCCGCTTCTTTCACCTGTGGCCGTTCCGGGCACAGGGATAACAACGGAGGAGACACCGTGAAACAAAAGAGCATCGTCAAATGGCTGGGATCGCTGGCGGCTGCCGCCAGTCTGTTCGCTGCACCGGTCGCGCAGGCCGAGGAGGACATCGTGATTGGCGGTTCGATCCCGATGACCGGCGTGTTCGCCTTTGCCGGCATCGGCATCCACGCTGGCATCACCGACTACGTCAAGATGATCAATGACACCGGTGGCATCAAGGGCCGCAAGATCAAGTATGTGCCGGAAGATACGGCCTACAAGGTCGATGCGTCGGTTGCTGCGTTTAAGAAAATCACCGGACAGAACAAGGTGAACCTGTATTACGGGGATTCAACCGCTTTCGCCAAGACGATCAATCCGGAACTCGAGCGCATGGGCAGTATCATCATGGCCGGCGCTTCCTTCGCCACCGAGATCAACGATCCGAAAAAGTATCCGAATCAGTTCCTGGTCGGCCCGGATTACACGGAAATGATCGGCATCCTGATGCGTCATATCGCCAAGGAAAAGCCGGGCGCCAAGGTGGCGTTTGTCTATTCCGACACCGAATTCGGGCGCGATCCGATCGACGAGGGGGAGGCACTCGCCAAGAGGCTCGGTCTCAACGTCACCGGCAAGATCATGACGCCGCCGGGCAGCGTCGATGTGTCCACCGAGATCGTCAAGCTGCGCCGCGCCGCGCCGGATTACACCATCTTCCACGGCTATATCCTGGCGCCGATTCCCGAGTTCATCTCGCAGGCCCGTAAGATGGGCATGACCAGCCAGTTCATGGGCACCTTCTGGTCGATGGACAACTCGATGGTGATGAAGATGGGCGAGGCAGCCGAGGGGTTCATGGGTGTCATGCCTTTCCGCTACTACTACGAGAGCGATGCCAAGGCACCGATGCTGGAAAAAATCCGCAAGATGCGACCGGAGTACCAGTCGAATGCCTACATGCAGGGCTTTCTGACCGCCATGCTGTTCACCGAGGCAGCCAAGCGCACCCTCGATGCCGGCAAAACGCTCGACGGCAAGAACCTCAAGGCCTCGCTGAACACCATCAAGAACTTCGACACCGGTGGCGTGGTTGGCGTGCCGATCACCATCCGCGGAAATTCCATCCCGGTTGGCCGCATCTATCGCTTCGATTCGAAGCAGCAAAAGATGCTGCCGGCTTCCGACTGGATCCACCTGGACTGATACTGGCATGAGCAAGCCCCTGGTACTCGACCTCAACAACATCGAGGTCATCTACAACAACGCAGTCCAGGTGCTGCGCGGTCTCTCCCTGCAAGTCCCGCGGGGGGAGATCGTTGCACTGCTCGGCTCCAATGGAGCCGGCAAGAGCACCACGCTGAAGGCCATCTCGAAGCTGCTTGCCCTGGAAAATGGCGAGTTGACCGGGGGTAGCATCCGCTTCAATGACCGCGACACAGCCGGCCTGGCACCGCATGAATTGGTCCGGGCCGGTCTGTTCCACGTCATGGAAGGACGGCGCGTCTTCGAAGACCTGACGGTCGAGGAGAATCTGGTCGCTGCGACTTATGCGCTGAACGGGCGGGGGAACGCGAAGCCGAATTTTGATCTGGTCTATGAATATTTCCCACGACTGTTTGAACGGCGGCGCGGCCTCGCCGGATATCTTTCCGGCGGCGAGCAGCAGATGCTGGCCATCGGCCGCGCGCTGATTGCCCGGCCGACGCTGATCCTGCTCGACGAACCCTCGCTCGGTCTGGCGCCGCTGCTGGTCGAAAACATTTTCTCGATCATCGCCCGCATCAATGCCGAGCAAGGCGTGTCGATGCTGCTGGTCGAGCAGAACGCTTCGGTCGCCCTGGCCGTCGCCCATACCGGCTACATCATGGAGTCGGGCAAGGTGGTGATTGACGGCCCGGCCGAAAAACTGGCCGCCGACAAGGACGTGCGCGAGTTCTACCTCGGCATGGGCCACGGCGGCGAAATGAAGAGTTTTCGCGATATCAAGCATTACAAGCGGCGCAAACGGTGGCTGTCATGACGATCCAACTCGAAAACTACACGCTGCCGCAGATGCTGCGTCAGCGTGCCCAGCAGCAGCCGAACCGGGTCGCTATCCGGCAGAAGGATTTCGGCATCTGGAACCCGATTACCTGGGACGATTACTTCCGTCGCGCCAGTCATTTCGGCCTCGGCCTGTGTGCCATCGGCGTCCAGCCGGGCGGGCATATCGGCATCATTTCGGAAAACCGTGTCGAATGGGTGCTGGCACAGATGGGCGCCGGCTTGGTGGGGGCGGTGACGGTGGGTGTCTATCCCACCAGCCCGACCAATGAAGTCGCCTACGTGCTGGAGCACGCCGACATCGACGTCGTGATCTGCGAGGATCAGGAGCAGACCGACAAGGTGCTGGCCGCTCTCGACAGCCTGCCACGCCTGCGCAAGATCGTGGTCATGGAGGAAAAGGGGCTGCGCAACACGCCGGCCGAATTCCGCGACAAGGTGCTGGCTTTTTCCGAAGTCGAAGCCCTGGGTGTCGATTACGAAGCGGTGCATCGCAACCTGATCGACGAGGTGCTGGCCAGCCAGTCACTCGACGACATCGGCCTGATGATTTACACCTCCGGATCGACCGGCAAGCCGAAGGGCGCCATGATCAGCTACGGCAACATCCGCGCCGTGGCCCCCGGCATCATCGAACGCCTCGGCCTCGACGAGGGCTCCCGCCACCTGTCGTATTTGCCCCTGTGCCACGTCGCGGAGCAGATGCTGACCACCTTCACGCCGATCTATCTCGGTTCGCAGGTCAATTTCGGCGAATCGCTGCGTACGGTGCAGGAAGACCTGCGCGAAGTGGCGCCGACGTTGTTCCTCGGCGTGCCGCGCATCTGGGAAAAGCTGCACGCCTCGATCAACATCCGCATTCATGAAACCGGCAGCCTGCGCCGCAAGCTGTTCGACAAGGCACTGGCCGCTTGCGAGTCCTTTGCCCGCAAGGCAGCCCACCAGCGAACCCTCGGCGAGAGGCTGACTTTTGCGTTCTACTATGTGCTGATCCTGCGCGCCCTGCAAAACTACATCGGCCTGCGCAACGCCAAGGTGGCGCTGACCGGCGCGGCCCCTATCTCGCCGGCGATCATCAGCTTCTTTCGCGCCCTTGGTGTGCCGCTGGTCGAGGTTTACGGCCTGACCGAATCGACCGGCATGGTCTTCGGCCAGCGCCTTGACCATGTCCAGCTGGGAACGGTTGGGGCGGCCATCAGCGGGATCGACTACCGAATTGCCGAGACCGGCGAGTTGCAGATCAAGGGCGGAGCAGTATTTGCCGGCTACTACAAAAATGCCGAGGCAACGGCTGCGTCCATCCGCGACGGCTGGCTGCATACCGGCGATGTGGTGAAGGAGTTCGATGGCGACATCAAGATCGTCGATCGCCTGAAGGACATCATGATTACCGCCGGCGGCAAGAACCTGACGCCATCGGAAATCGAGAATGGCATGAAGGCCAGCCCGTACATCAAGGAGTGCATCGTCGTCGCCGACGGGCGCAACTTCGTGTCGGCACTGATCCAGATCGACTTCGAAACGGTCGGCAAGTGGGCCGAGCGCAATCGCATGGCCTTTACCCATTTCCGTTCCTTGGTCGAAAACCCGCAGGTTCGCGAACTGGTGGCCGAGGAGATCAACAAGGCCAACAGCAAGCTGGCCCAGGTGTCCCAGGTTCGAAAGTTCCATCTGCTGACCAAGGAACTCGACCACGACGACGGCGAGGTGACGGCGACCATGAAGGTGCGGCGCAGCAGCATCTACAAGACCTACGAAAAGGAAATCGAGGCGATGTACGGCAAGGGAGGGCTAGCCAATGCCTGATCAGCCGATTCTGCTGCAGCGGGAGGGCGGCATTGCCACGCTGACCCTCAATCGCCCGGCCAGCCGCAATCTGCTCGACATGGAGATGGCGCTGGCACTGCGGGCCAGCTTCGATGCCGTAGCGATCGATCCCGACGTGCGTGCCGTGGTGCTGCAGGCTGCGGGCAAGCACTTCATGGTCGGTGGCGATGTGAACTGGTTTCATGGACTGCTCGACGCCGAGCCGACCGAGCGCCGGCGCAAGCTCAACCGGATGATTGATGAGGTACATGGCACCATCGTCCGCATCCGCAGCATGGACAAGCCGGTGCTGGCGGTTGTGCGCGGCGCTGCCGCGGGCTTCGGTTTCTCGCTGATGGCGGCCTGTGACCTGGTGGTGGCCGACCGGACAGCCTTTTTCACGCTGGCCTACAGTGGGCTGGGCGCTTCACCGGATGGCGGTTCGACCTACAGCCTGCCGCGTCTGCTCGGGCCGAAGCGAGCCATGGAGATGGCGCTGCTCAATGAGCGTATGGATGCCGTCCACGCTCAGGAACTGGGCCTGATCAATCGCGTTGTCGAGGCGGAGGCACTCGAGAGCGTGGTCGCGGAACTTGCCCGGCGTCTGGCGGTCGGCCCGACGCTCGCCTTTGCCCGCACCAAGCGCCTGATCAACACATCCCTTGAACACAGCCTGGCCGATCAGTTGCAGGCCGAGGAACGCGGGTTTCTCGAGTCTGCGTTGACCGGCGATTTTGCCGAAGGTGTGCGCGCCTTCGTGGAGAAACGCATGCCCGAATTCCGCGGGCGCTAGGCCCGTTTCACGCAACGCCGGGACTGGCCGGCGGATTGCATTCTTGATTTACAGCCACGTACCGCCTGCTGCGGTGCACGGCCCATTTTCGCCAAAATTCGGAGAAACACGATGGATTTTTCGCTCACCGACGAGCAACGCATGATTCAGGACCTGGCACGGGAGTTTGCCGATCGCGAGATCGCCCCGTTTTCCGTTCAGTCCGATATCGACAAGAGCTTCCCGCTGGCAATCCAGCAAAAGGCGCTCGAAGTCGGCCTACTTAATATTTCCTTGCCGGCTGAATACGGCGGCGCCGGCCTGGGCTGCCTCGAGGTGGCGTTGGTGACCGAGCAGCTGTGCCGGGCCTGCCTGGGCATCGGAACCACCTTGTGCATCAACGTGCTGGCTGCCGAGCCGATCCTGCAGGCCGGTAACGAACCACAGAAGCGCGCTTATTTTGGCCGGTTGGCTGCCGGCGAGTTTGCCAGCTTCGCGCTGACCGAGCCGGGAGCCGGTTCCGATTCGGCTGCCATCCGCACCACGGCCAAGCGCGTTGCCGGTGGCTACGAGCTGACCGGCAGCAAAATCTGGATTTCCAACGCCTCGCTGGCCAGCTTCATGGTGGTTTTTGCCAAGACCGATCCGGCAGCCGGGCACAAGGGCATCAGCGCCTTCATTGTCGAACGCGACTCGGCCGGCCTGTCGGTCGGCGAGCCGCTGGGCAAGATGGGGCAGCGCGCGGCGCCGACCTGCGAAGTGTTTTTCGACCAGGTCTTCGTGCCGGAGGCCAATCGGCTGGGGGCAGAGGGCGAGGGCTTCTCGATCGCCATGCGGACCTTCGACCAGTCGCGGCCGATGGTGGCTGCCTTTGGCCTGGGGCTGACCCAGCGTTGTGTCGATGAATCCATAGCCTACGCCACCGAGCGCAAGTCGATGGGCAAGCGCCTGATCGACCACCAGGCCATCGCCCATCGCCTGGCCGACATGCGCATCCGCCTCGAAGCCTCGCGTCTGCTAACTTACCAAGCGGCCTGGCTGGCCGACCAGGGGCAACGCAATACCGTTCAGGCCTCCATCGCCAAGGCCTTTACGTCGGATGCCGCCATGTGGGCCGCCACCGAGGCCATCCAGATTTTTGGCGGCATGGGCTACAGCACCGAGTACCCAGTCGAGAAATTGTTCCGCGACGCCAAGGTGTTGCAGATCTACGAAGGCACCAGCGAAATCCAGCGCAACATTATCGCCCGTGAAATGGAACGGGCCTGATTCAAAACGCCGCGAATCATTGAAAGGAAACAACATGTCGAAACAGAACGATCCGGTCATCCTGGCCGCTGTCCGTACCCCCTTTGGCCGTCGCAACGGCGCCTTCCGCCAGACCCGCCCGGATGAACTGCTGGCCGGGATCGTCGGCTCCGCCATCAGCCATTCCGGCGTGCCGGTCGATGGCATCTCCGACGTCATTGCCGGCTGCGTCAGCCAGGCAGGCGAGCAGGGTGCCAATATCGCCCGCCAGGCAGTGCTGCTGGCCGGCTTGCCGGCCGCAATCCCCGGAGTCAGCCTGAACCGCATGTGCGGCTCCAGCCAGTACGCCGTGCATGCCGCATCGCAGTCGATTGCCGCCGGCGATGCCGATTTCGCCGTTGGCTGCGGTGTCGAGAGCATGAGCCGGGTGCCTATGTTCCTCGACCTGACGCTGGGCAAGGGCGATTTCCGGGGCTTTGACAACCTGCATCCCGGCATCACCGAGCGTTACGCCATACCGCATCAGGTCGAAAGTGCCGAGCTGATCGGCGACCATTGGCAGATCAGCCGCGCCGAATGCGACGAGTTCGCCCGCGAAAGCCATCGTCGCGCCCATGCCGCCCGCCTGGCCGGCGCGCATCAGGAAATCGTCGCGACCGCCGGCGTCGACAAGGACGGCAACGCGATCACCCTCGATTACGACGAAGGCGTGCGGGCGGTGATCGATGTCGACAAAATGTCGGCCATGTTGCCGGTTTTCCGTACGCCGGAAACGGGCGTGGTGACGGCGGCCAACGCCAGCCAGATGTCGGATGGCGCGGCGGCAGTCGTGCTCGGCAGCGCAGAAGCTGCTGGCCGTCTTGGCCTGAAGGCGAAGGCGCGCTTCAAGGCGCGCGTCGTGGTTGGCTCCGATCCGGTCATGCAACTGACCGGCGTCATCCCGGCTACCCATCTGGCCCTGCAGAAGGCCGGCCTGAGCATTGCCGACCTCGACTGGATCGAGGTCAACGAGGCCTTCGCGACGGTCGCCATTGCCTGGGCTCGCGAGTTCAAACCCGATATGGACAAGCTGAACCCGTGGGGCGGGGCGATTGCCCACGGCCACCCGCTGGGCGGCACCGGCGCCGGCTTGCTGGCCAAGATGCTGTCCGGGCTGGAAGCCCGCGACGGCCGTTTCGGCCTGCAGGTCATGTGTATCGGACACGGCATGGCGACGGCCAGCATCGTCGAACGTCTGGCTTGATCGGTCATTCAGGGAGCCTTTTCATCATGCACCACACCATCTCTCCGGAAATTCGCCGCACCATCCGCAACACCCTGGGCGACGCCCTGCAGCGGGCTGTCCGCCGCACGCCGAACAAGGAGGCGCTGCTGTTCGCTGACCGCCGGTGGACCTATCAGGCGCTGGCAACGGCGGCCAATCGCGTGGCCAATGGCTTGCTCGCTCAGGGCCTGCAACCCGGCGACCGGGTGGCCGCCTACGGCAAGAATTCGGACGCCTACGTGCTGCTTTGGCTGGCCTGCAACCGGGCCGGGCTGATCCATGTGCCGATCAACTACGCGTTGACCGAGGGTGAGTTGAAATACATCCTCGACCAGTCCGGCGCCAAGGCCGTCATTCACGACGTGGCCATCGCCGAACACGTCGAGCACCTGCGGCCGCAACTGCAGTGCGCCTTGTATGGCACCTTCCACGGCGGCAGCGGCCTCGACGTGCTGGCGCTGGCCGAGGGCGGCGACGATGCGGGGGAGCCGCAAGTCGACATCGACGAGAACGCGGTGGCGCAGATTCTCTACACCTCCGGTACGACGGCAAACCCCAAGGGGGCCATGATGACGCACCGGGCCTTGCTGGCCGAATACGCCAGTGCCATCGTCGCCGTCGAAATCCAGTCGTCCGATCGCTCGCTGGCGTCGCTGCCGCTTTATCACTCGGCGCAGGTGCATGTCTTTCTGATGCCGCAACTGCTGATGGGGGCAACCACCCTGATCGTGCCAGCGCCGCTGCCCGATGTCTGTTTCGACGTTATCGCCCGGGAGCGGATCACCTCGTTCTTCGCGCCGCCAACGGTATGGATTTCGCTGCTGCGCCATCCCAGTTTTGATGGCTGCGACCTTTCCAGCCTGTGCAAGGGCTATTACGGTGCGTCGATCATGCCGGTCCCCGTGCTCGAAGAGCTACGCCGTCGCCTGCCGGCGTTGCGTGTCTTCAATTGCTATGGCCAGAGCGAGATCGCCCCGTTGGCCACGGTGCTGACGCCGGAAGATCACCTGATCGTGCCCGCCTCGGCCGGGCGTCCGATCCTCAATGTCGAAACCCGTGTCGTGAATGATCAACTGGAAGACATGCCGGTTGGCGAAATGGGCGAAATCGTCCATCGCACGCCGCAGGCCATGATCGGCTACTGGGACAAGTCGGAGCAGACCGACGAAGCCTTTCAGGGCGGCTGGTTCCATTCCGGCGATATTGGCTACTTCGACGAGAACGGCTTCCTGTTCATCTGCGACCGCATCAAGGATGTGATCAATACCGGCGGCGTCGTCGTTTCCAGCCGCGAGGTCGAGGAGTGCCTGTACACCCACCCGGCGGTGGCCGAGGTAGCGGTAATCGCCTTGCCCGACGAAAAGTGGGTCGAGGCGGTGACCGCGGTGGTCAGCCTGAAGGCGGGTGCCAGCGTCAGCGAAGACGAGTTGGTGCAGTTCGCCAAGGGCAAGATCGCGCCGTTCAAGGTGCCGAAGTACATCTTTTTCAAACAGGATCTGCCGCGCAATACGGCGGGCAAGTTGCTCAAGCGCGAACTGCGTCGCGAGTATTCCGCTGCCGCCTAAAGGGTCGTTTTCGGCCGGTGTGCTGCGCTAGTCATCGGCCCCTGCATTCAGGAGAAACAATGTTTTCTGGTCAATGTATCCAACTCACTCGCCTGGACGGCGACATCGCCCATCTGGTCTTCGATCGTCAGGGCGATGCGATCAACAAGCTGGACAAGCCGACGCTGCTGGAACTCGAACGGTCCATGGACTTCCTTGAGGCAGCGCCGGACATCAAGGGGGTGCTGGTTTCCAGCGCCAAGGACAAGTTCATCGTGGGGGCCGACATCAAGGAATTCGGCGAGCTGTTTTCGCGCGATGAAGCTGCTCTGGCCACGCACATGCAGTGGGCTAACCGGCTGTTCTGCCGCTTTGAGGATCTGCCGCAACCGAGCGTCGTGGCGATCAATGGTCTGGCGCTGGGCGGGGGGCTGGAGTTCGCGTTGAGCGGATTGCTGCGGGTGATGGCCGAGGATGCCCAGATCGGCGTTCCGGAAGTCAGCCTGGGCCTGTTTCCCGGCTACGGCGGAACGGTTCGTCTTTCCCGTCTGGCCGGTGTGCAGGCGGCGGCCGAGTGGGTGGCCAGCGGCAAGCCGCGGCGGGCCAACGAGGCCTTGGCGCTCGGCGTGGTCGATGCATTGAGTCCGCCGGATACCCTGCTGGCCAGTTCGCTCGACCTGTTACAGCGGGTACTCAGCGGCGAGATCAATCAGCGCTCGTTGCAGCAGCGCAAGCTGGGTCCGGTCTGCGGCGAATCTGGAGCGAATGCCAGGATACTGGCTGAGGCGCTGGCCAAGCAGGCGAAGGCACTTGCCGCACATCAGCCCGCGGCGGCCCAGGCCATCGAGGCGATGTCCCGAGGGGCCGCGCTCGGCCGGGATCAGGCGCTGGACGAAGAGGGGCAGGCGTTTGTCCGCATTGCCAAGACACAGGCGGCCAGTTCGATGATCCAGGCTTTTCTCAACCAGCAGGCGCTGAAAAAGCTGTTCAGTCGCCACCGGGCTAATGCCCGGCCGGTGCGGACAGCCGCCGTACTCGGTGCCGGCATCATGGGCGGCGGCATTGCCTTTACCAGTGCCCTGAAGGGCGTGCCGGTAAGGCTCAAAGACATTTCTCAGAAGCAGCTCGACCTGGGCATGGCCGAGGCGACCAAGCAGGTTGGGCGGCAGGTCAAGAGCGGCCGCCTGAGCGAGGAGAGGGCGGCACGGGTGCTCGGGTCGATCCAGCCGCAACTCGACTACACCGGGTTTGAGGATCGAGATCTGGTAGTCGAGGCGGTGATCGAGAATCTATCGATCAAGCATGCCGTACTGGCCGATCTGGAAAAGGTGGTTGGTCCGGAGACAATCATCGCGTCCAATACCTCCAGCCTGCGCATCGACGAGATTGCCGTGCCGCTACAGCGCCCCGAGAATTTCGTAGGCATGCACTTCTTCAACCCGGTACCGGTCATGGCCCTGGTCGAGATCATTAAGGGCAGCCAGACAAGCGATGTCGCGGTGTCGACGGCCGTGGATTACGCGGTGACCATGGGCAAGACGCCGATCGTCGTACAGGATTGCCCGGGGTTCCTGGTCAATCGCATCCTGACGCCGTATGTCCGCGCCTTTATCGATCTGGTCGCCGACGGGGTCGATTTCGTGCGCATCGACCGCGTCATGGAGGCCTTCGGCTGGCCGATGGGGCCGGCCTATCTGATGGATGTGGTGGGCATCGATACCGGCTGCCATGTTTTTGACGTGATTTCAGCTGGTTATCCAGAAGTTATGCCCATTCAGCAGCGCAATTCGCTGGCCGTGATGGTGGCTCACAAGCGCTACGGCCAAAAGAACGGAGTCGGCTTCTATCGCTATGAGAAAGACCCGGAGGGCAAACCCAGGAAAACGGTTGCCGAGGATAGTTACGCACTGCTGAAGGCTATCCAATCCGGTACGCCGCTGACCGTGACAGATGAGGAAATCATCGAGCGCATGATGCTGAGTTCGATACTGGAGGCTATTCGAGCATTGGACGCCGGCGTGGTAGCGACCTCAGCAGAACTTGATGTGGCCATGCAATTGGGCATCGGCTACCCCCAATACTTGGGCGGGCCCCTGAAGTATGCCGACTGGCTGGGTCGGGTTAAGCTAATTGAACTTGCTGAGAAGTATGCTCATCTTGGGCCGCAGTATCACGTGCCAGCATCCATAAAAACCAAGGTAGCAACGGGGGAACGCTTCTATTAAGCAATTTGCGAAAATTTGAGGGGATCATCTTTTACCTGTCGGCGCGGAAAGCCCCGGCATTCAGGCCGGGGATGGATAGCGCGGACGGCGTAGCCGTCCTTGAGGAGCGCGGCAGCCGTTTAAATGACAGCAATTGAGTCGAGATGAGCTTCCGCCCCTGGTCGGTAGTACGCGGTGGAGTATTCGCCGCATAGCTGCCATCGAAAATTTCAGGCATCGGCGAATGTCGGCTTTCTGGCTGACATACCAACTCACACAATCGGCCACTACCTGCCGTTGGTTGTTACATCTGGATTGTTTGCGTTCGACCGAGTTGAACGGCAGGTATTCGGCGACTAAATCGACGGCTGAAATTTCCGTATCCGGCCAAAAGCGGAAACTCACGTCAGCCTGATAGCAGTCATTGAAATGGCCGTTGCACCCCGGAACCTGCCGCAGGGGCAATTCACACAAATCGGCCATAGCGGACCTTGGACTTGTGGTCCACGTCGGGCGGCAAAGTGACGATCACCCGTCGTTTAGCAGCTGATGGCGATCAATACCCGCATGTCACTTCGGGCTACTGCCGCCCCCGACCCTGAACTGTCATTCACGGGCGCTCTTCGGAAAGTCCTTGAGGCAGCAACGCCCCGAGGGGTTGCTGGTATCGCACGAGCATTGTCCAGCCTTGGTCTGGGCAACCACGAAGTCCCGCGTGGCGGGATTGCTCAAGAAATCCCGCCTTGTGACGCCGAAGCAGTAGCAGAGCAAGCCATCTTCAGACGTACCCTTCATGCCGACCGGCGTCCGCAGTTCCGACTTGAGTATTGTCGAGCCGTCATCCCCGAAATAAACAAGTTCGCAAGCAGGATCGTCACAGAAGAAATAGCGCTTCGCCGTCGGCAGCTAGTCCCAGGCCGCCTTGATGTGATGAGCGATGGTTCGCGCCCCCACCTCCGCGCACTCATGCCCACTTAGGGGACAGCACTGCTTCTTCGAATGGGTGTCATGACAACTGCTGGAAGGGCAACATTCGCTCATCGCACGATCTCTACACGAGTTGGCAATGGGAGGATTATCCGCTGATGATTCGGCCGCCGAAAGGCTCTGATGCATCAGTGGCGCCGAGCAAGCGGCATTTGCCGCTACACGGAGTTGCAACCTTGGCAGTAAGCTGCCAGGACTTATGCATGTCCTCTTGATTTTCATGATCAAGTCCCCACTGTCGACGATGAAATAATCGCCTGCCGCAATTCGTTCACATGACCGTGCATGGAGGTGGCAGGAATTTCATGTGAGGAATGTTTCGTTGCAACTGTTTATTAAATGGAGGAACTCATGGACTTCGATCTGAAAAAATGGGCGCCTTGGAACTGGTTCAAGAAGGAGCAGGACGCCGACCAGGGCGCGGGCAACGTGCCTGTCGCAAAAACGAACTTGTCAACGAATCCGCCGTCGCCTTCGCTCGATCCCTTACTGCAATTGCACCGCGAGGTGGATCGTCTGTTCGACGATGCGTTTCGCGGTTTCGGCGGACGCTGGCCGCGCCTGACGCTGCCGACGGTGGCGTCTGAATGGCGCGGCTTGCTGCGTCCCGCGCTCGACATCCAGGAATCGGACAAGCAGTACCGGATCACCCTCGAAGTGCCGGGCGTCGAGGAAAAGGACATCCAGCTCACCCTGGACGACGATGTGCTGTGGATTCGCGGCGAGAAGCGCCAGGAGCAGGAGCACAAGGATGGTCAGTTTCACCGTGTCGAGCGCAGCTACGGCAGCTTCCAGCGCGCCCTGAACTTGCCGGAGGACGCCAACCAGGATGCCATCAAGGCCTCGTTCAAGAACGGCGTGCTTACCGTCACCATTGACAAGCGCTCTCAAACGGCCGCGCCCTCGGGTCGCACCATCCCGATCAATTGAGGATGGATACGTGCATATCGTTTGCCCCCACTGCGACAGCATCAACCGGGTACCGGTCGAGCGTCTGACCGAGCGGCCCAATTGCGGCCGCTGCCATCAGGCCTTGTTCGAGGGATCGCCCGTGACGCTCACGGGCGAAAGCTTCTCCCGACACGTCGAACGCAGCGACCTGCCCCTGCTGGTGGACTTCTGGGCCCCCTGGTGCGGCCCCTGCAAGATGATGGCGCCGCAGTTCCAGCAGGCGGCGCGCTTGCTGGAGCCGCGGGTGCGCCTGGCCAAGGTGGATACCGAAGCCGAGCCGCAACTGGGCGCCCGCTACGGGATCCGCAGCATTCCCACCCTGGTGCTGTTTCGCGGCGGAAGCGAACTCGCGCGGCAAAGCGGTGCGCTGGGCGCCCAGGACATCGTGCGCTGGGCAACGGCACAGCTGGGGTGAGGGCCGCAGCGCCCTCAAGCTCCGGGTTGCAAGGTAACCGCTACCTCTTGTGTGCTGTCGCCGCGACGCACGGTCAGCGTCACGGTGTCGCCCACCTTGAAGTCGTCTAGACGGGCCAACAGCTTGGGCAGGGAATCCACGGCCTTGCCCTCGACGGCGAGGATCGCGTCGCCGGGTTCGAGACCCATCGACGTCGCCCGCACCCCCGCAAGCCCCGCTTTCTCCGCCGCCGAGCCGGGCGCGACGCGCAGCACGAACACCCCGGCGATGCCCGTGGCGGCCGCCAGGCGGCGGTTGAGCGTCTCGTCGGCCTCGATGCCGAGCGCCGGACGAATATAGCGTCCGGTGCGGACGAGCTGGGGCACGACGCGCATCACCGTATCCACCGGCACGGCGAAGCCGATCCCGGCGGAAGCTCCCGAAGGACTGTAGATCGCGGTGTTGATGCCGATCAGGCGTCCGGCGGAATCGAGCAGCGGCCCGCCCGAGTTGCCGGGGTTGATCGAGGCATCGGTCTGGATCAGGTGCTCGATCGGCGGTCCGCCCCGGTCGTTGGGCAAGGAGCGGTCGAGCGCGGAAACGATGCCGGTGGTCAGCGTCCAGTCGAGGCCGAAAGGATTGCCGATGGCGAATACTTTCTGTCCGACCTTGAGGTCATGGCTGGTACCGATGGGCACCGGCGGCGGACGCTTGAAACCGACGCCGATCTTGAGCACCGCGATGTCGTGGGCGGGTGAGGCGCCGACCAGCGCCGCTGGGTAATCGCGACCGTCGGCCAGCTTCACCGTGGCCTGCGAGGCGCCTTCGATGACATGAAAGTTGGTCACGACGTGCCCGGCTTCATCCCAGACGAAGCCAGAGCCGGTGCCGCGCGGCACCTCAAACACATTGCGCGTCCAGAAATCCCGCACCCGTTGCGTGGTGCTGATATAGACCACGGAGTCGCGGGCGTTTTCGAACAGCTCGATGGTGGCCTTTTCATCCGCCGCCAGATCGCCGCGGGCGACGACCGTGCGCGGAGCGCCCTCCCGCGGTGCGAACCAGGCTTCGAGGGCGGGCAGGAATTGCCACAGAAGCATAAGGGCGGCCAGCGTCGCGGCGACGACGAGCCACCGGCGCACGAAACGGTCCGGTGGCGGAGGGTTGTCAAGGTAGGGCATGAGATTTCCTCGGAACGGGAATGGATCAGCGCCACAGCCCGCCGGGGCGCCAGCGCGGCGCACGCAACGGGGCCTGGAAGCCAAAGGTATCGGCCTGCCATGGCGGCAGCGACGGCGGGTGCGCCGCCAGTTCGGCAAGTCGGGCGATGCGTTCGTGTGTGGCCGGATGGGTACGCAGCCAGGAAGGCTCGGGATTGCCCCAGCCGGGCAGCAGCCAGCCGCGCCAACCGCGGCTGACCTGCTCGATCTTGGCGAGCGCGGAGGCAAGCCCCGCCGGATCGCCGGTGAGCCGTGCCGCAGCGAGATCGGCGTCGAACTCGCGTGTGCGCGACAAGCCGAGTTGCGCAAGGAGCGCGAGTTGCGGCGAGACGGCCAACGCCAGCAGCCCCCACAGATTGATTTCGAATACGCCCGCAAGTACGAAGGGCAGCATCACGAGCAGTATCAACTGTCCCGCCATCGCCAGCAGGTGCGTCAGGCGGCTGATGTAGTCGGCCAGGCCCATCACCCGGAGGTCGTGGTGCGCGATATGCGCTACCTCGTGAGCAAGCACCCCGGCCAGCTCGCGCGGCGAGAGCGTACGCAACAGGCCGTCGGTAAGCGCGATGGCGGCGCGCCTCGACGAACCGACGGCAAAGGCATTGACCACGCGACTGGGCACGTAATGGAGCGTCGGCACGGACAGCAATTCAGCGCGCCGTGCAAGTTCATGCAACAGGCGGTGAATCGTCGGCGCCTCGCCGGTGCCGAGCGGCCGCGCGCCATAGAGCCGCAAGGTCATGGCAGCGGCGGCAGCCGGCTCGATGGCAAGCGCCAGCACACCTGCGAAGAGCGCGAGCCACAAGCCGGCCTCGCCCAGCAGCAGACTGCCGGCCAGAGCGCACAGCCCCAAGAGGGACAAAATCAGGAGCGCCGTTTGCAGCCGATTGGCAAAGCGGTGCCGATGCCAGCTGGCTGAATCGATGCCATGCATCAGTGGCCTTCGCGGGCTGCCGCCTGCCCGGCCAGCCGGTCATCGCGTTCGCGCAGCAGCCAGTAGGTCACCCCCAAGGCAAGGGTGGTCGCAGCCAGGGCAGCCAGTTTGCCCGGGGAAATATCCGGCTCCAGGATGATGAACTTGCGCGACAGGGCCAGCAGGGCGATCAGGAGCACCGTCTTGACCTGAATGATGCTCTCCTTGCGCATCACGACCTTGATGATCGAGTGCTTGAACTCCATGGCAATCAACAGGGTCATGATCATGCCGAATACGGTCTGGAACACGGAATGATCGAGGGGATTGAACGCATCGACGATCAACAGCATCACGACCGTACGAATCAGCTGGAACAGGGAAATGACGATGATGACGGCGATCACCGCGGACAGGGTCAGGGCAATGACTTGCTCAAAGCGCTCATAAAAGCTCATCACCCGCCATTGTTCTTTCATGGCGGGCCATGTGCCGCCCTTGTTCATATCCGGCATATCGGTTTCCTTTTCATTACTCGCATCGCGATTCGTAAAACGCCAGCTGGTCGCGCAGTCGCTGGATTTCCTCGCTCATGTCGGCGACGAGTGCGGCGAGGGCCGGGTTGGCATCGAATTGCCGTTCGATGGCCGCCATGTGCCGCACACGCCAGAGGGCCGCGCTCGAAAAAAAGCAGACACCCTCGCGCCAGGTGGCGGTCAGCAGTTCGTCGTGCACGCGGTTCAGTACCCACTCGGGGCTGACCGCGCAGAGCCGGGCGAGATCCTCCAGGCACAAGGCGTCGTCCTCGATCAATTCGGGGGAGTGAAGCTTGGGCAAAGTGGTGTGCGTCGTCATGACGGCGTATCTCCCTTCTAGCGGCTGTGAGCTGGGGGCCGGGGGTTGAAACCGGGGTAGGCGCGGGCCAGGGCTTCCCAGGCAGCTTTCTGCTCCGGCGTCACGGCGCTGGGCACGGCAATGTCCAGTTCAAGATACAGGTCGCCCGGTTCCCGCCCCGGTATTCCCTTGCCCTTGAGGCGCAGCTTGCGGTCGAGTGCGGAG
>CAMKYP010000008.1 GCA_946477505.1 uncultured Dechloromonas sp.
TACCAAACAGCATGGCGCTCGATTTCTCCCCGCGAACATCGATCCCGCCAGTATTGATCAAGGTGTTGTGCGCCACGAAGGAATTGGCACTTCTGTTGATATCAATCCCCACGTCATTGCAGTGCGCCACGATGTTGTTGATTGCCCTTCCGCCTTCATGCTCGGTAACGCATTGCTTGTCACGACAGTATTGCTGCCCGCTTTCCCCGCCGCCAAATGAAACCCCAACCCGCGTTCCCGGAGCTGATATGTCGCTGGTACTACAGACGACCAGATTGCGTTCAATGCGCCCGCCAAACCCAGCGCCCTTCATGAAAATACCGAAACTGGTTGCCCGCGGATCGCTCTTTGCAAAATTCGCCACATAGTTGTCCTGAACCCGCCAACGACTCGCTCCCACAATATCGATCGGCGTCACGGGACGTTGGGTATGGCGCGGCCCGCTGTTACGCAAGGTGTTTAACTCGATCAAGCCATCGTCGGGCCAGTCTTCGCGGTAACCGTTGACCTTAATATGCGCTGCAAAATCCTCAATCAGGTTATTCCGCAGGATAAAATTCCGGGCCTTACCCGTGATATGGAACGCATGCTCACAGTAGTCGTGGTTATCGCAAATACCACGTATATGCAGATTCTCGAAATGCCAGTGAGGTTGATTAAGCTGGAATGCCTCACTGACAACGACCTCGATCAGGACACTACCGGCTTGAGATGCAAAAACCAGGATCGGTTTTTCCGCCAACCCCGGATTGCTACCCCCGAGAATTGCATTGACGCGGTAGGTGCCGGGAAGAATCTCTATTCGCTGACCGGCCACCGCCTGTCGCATCGCGTTTTGCAACTCGGCAACGCTGGCGACGCGAAAGTCTGTGCTGCTTGATTCGATACGCGCCTGTGAATTCCAACCCTTGCCCAATACTGGCAGCACGTTATTCGGGACCGGACGCTCGTAGAATGGCTGCACGAAGTCGAGCACCGGTATGGCAACGAACTCCAACTTGGGATGCCCCGCCAATCGTTGCCGAGCATGTCGAATCAACTCTCCGGGCGTGCGATCCAGTGTTGGTGATGCCCGCAACATCAGGACATCTTTTATGTATCTCTGAATATCGCTGGGGACCCAATCGGTAAAAGAAAATACCGAAAAAATCAGTGCCAACAGCAGAAGCAAGCTAGCGAAAAGGACAACGGCGAATCGCCTCAGAGACTTGATCATATGCAGCTCCCCGGTGCATTGCTGGCTGACAAGCACATTACCGAAAAAGTTCTTTTTTCAGTGTGCCCAAGCGATGCTGAACCAAACCTGCGACGCCGGCAACAAAGCGGGGATTAAACGCGATGAGGCCATACCGCTCCCGACGATGACTCATCCAATCCTGTTTGTAAGGATCGTCGCCCATCAGATAATCCACTTCGGACACCTTATCCACATCAATCACATGGCGCATCAAATGGGCCGTGAGCACAGTCCCGACCGACGTGTGGGCGTACTCGCCGTCGTAAGCAAGTTTCACGATCATTGCCTTACCGGAAGCAACCAACCAGAGCTGCGCGGCAATCGGCCTGCCGTCAAGGCGCGCGATACCGAGACGTAGCCATCCTTGTTCGGCTGCAAGTCGACACAAACCGGGAATGAACTCCGGATACGGCTCAGGAACCTTCCAGCTCTTTTGATATACCGTCGTGTAGTCCGAAACTGCGGCGGATAAGTCTCGCCCTCCGGTAATAATGTCTATTTGAAAACCTGGATGTCTCTTGAGTTTTGCGTGTGCCCTGCGGATGGTGCTGCGTAAAGCTCCCGGACGCTGGGCAAGATATTCCTGATAGTTCAAGTTGTTCACCGGGAGATACCAGTTGCCAAAGCAGAAGAAGCGATCAACGACCCAGCCGGCGGCCTGAAGACTTCTTGAGACGATCTCCCAATCTGGGGTCCCCTGGATCATCGGTTGAATTCTGGCTTCATGGAAACGGAATCTGCGTTCCCGAAGGCAGGATAACTGCTCTTTTAGAACCTCTTCATCAATCGGTGAGCCACCACACAACCCGAAAACCGGGCTGTAGTATGTCGCCAGCGAAAGAAGTTTCCCGGGTTGTTCCGGGGTACGCATCAAAAATAGATTAGCCGACGACCGCCCCCCCAAGCTTGTCACCTCAGCCCCTTCTGGCAAAGCTGTTTGCGCCAGCAGGGAAAACCACGCCGTGGTTAGGTGAGGATCATTGGCGACGCGCAAACTATCAGGCACAGCCAGTTTGTTCGAGAACGCAATGGGAGTAACAAAAGCAGGAGAACTCACGATCTGCCCAGTCGTGTATCGAGCCAAGCGATTGTTGCTTGCTCGACATTTTGCCGATGCGCCTGCGACGAGAAAGTGTGGCTGGCGTCGGGCACCTCGATCAGTGTCACCCGATCCCGTCCCGGCATATCGGCGCGAAAGGTATTCCACCAAATCATGAATTCGCGCGCGGTAAAATCCTGGCCGCTCAAAATGACCAAGGTTTCACCTCGATACTTGCACCATGCCTCCCGCATTTGTTGCTGGAAACTCTCGTTATTTTTTGCCTCGACACCTAATCTTGCCCTTAAGGTCGACCAAAAACCGGCCAAGGTTGAACCTAACGACAATCTCCCGCTGAACAGTTTTGACCAAAATTGGCGCTGCAGCAGGCGCTGCGCGTAATAGTGCCGAATTCTCGTCCGTGCCAGCGTTTGCTCTGATCGCACCCAGGGATTGAGCAAGACCATCCCCGCCACTCGGGGATCGCTCCTTCGCTGCAAGTACAGCAAACTAGCGGATGCCGCATCGCAAAGTCCCCACAGAACAATCTGCTTAAGTGTAGGAAGCGCCGAGGAAAAAGCGTCTATGGCCGCCTGTATATCATCATCGAGCTGATCGAAGCCTGGATGCACTCCGCCGCTATCGCCCATCCCTCGATGATCGAAACGCAGGCAAGCATACCCGGCACCAACCAAAGCGCGCGCCAACAAGGTGAACTGGCGATGACTTCCAACCCGATACTGCGGCCCGCCAACGATGACCAATATACCTATCTGGGCACCACTTCCCGGCTGGGACAATATGCCGAGAAGTTCGGCATTGCCACAATGAAACGCGAGCGGACGCTCTTCAAGCATTTTCAGTTCCGGTCATCAGTGCCACCGTTTCATCGATTAGCGCAGGCACAACCTCTATTTCGCCGGTCTGCCAAAACGGCGCACCCTGCATTGCACGGTAGCATGCCGCCATACCTGCTGCTTGCAGTTGTGCGAGCGCCGCCTTGGTAGCGGGCGGTGGCGACAATTGGGTTGCGCTACCGATTTCCAACCAGAAAATACGCTTCGACCGATAGAGTGGACCGCACGTCAGCGAGACAGATGACAACTGATCCGCCATCGCTGCGGATAAGCCATACCCTGCTACCTCTATAGTTCGTCCAGCAGCCAGTTGGGATCGCATATCCGAGAGTTTTTCCTTGCCATGCCCGGACATCAACTCACCAGCGACGCCAAGACGCAAGAAATCCCTGACAACATTTGCCCCGGAAAGAACCGGCTGCCAGAAGAGCAACGATGTCTCGGAAACCTGTCTGCGTGCAATATCAGAAGCCAGGAGAGCACCACATCGCACCCCCCATAGCCACAGCCCCCCAGGCGAGTTTTTCCGCAACCAATCAAGCGCAAGTTGGCCATCTGCCAACCAATCTGCCCAGCTTGCGTCCGCGAAATCGCCGGAACTGTCGCCACAACCAAACAAATCGATCTGCAAAACATCGAACCCCGCCGCGGCAAGGGCACGAACCTGAAGGGCAACCATGCGCCTGCTCTTGTTAAGCTCCTCGGCAAACGGATGCAGATACAGCACCGCCGCTCTCGCAGGTTGCTGCAGCGATGGGGTAAAAATACAAAAGCGCTGCCCCTTTTCGGCGGTGAGAAAAAAGGCTTGGCGCTGTGTCAACGGACTTACCCCGGAAAACGCCCCTGGACAAAATCTACCAACGTGCCGACAGTGGCGAAAACAGCACCGTCAATGTCATCGTCGTCAATCGTCAAGTCCAATCTTGCTTCAAGTCCACTGACAACGGCCAGCACAGCCATGGAATCGAGTTCGGGCAGAGCCCCAAGCAGCACTGTGTCGCGCGAAAACTGCAAGGCCCGCCCCTTCAAGCTCATCGCATCGTCAAGTATGGCCAATACTTCCTGCTCAATGTTCAAGGCAGCTCCAAGACATTTTGTTTGAGACGCGGCATTATAGGGCCATTACCTGCTTGTCCTGCCACAGGTCATTGCCTCGTCATGCTTGAGACCAACTTGCTACACCATCTTCCTTTGGCTTCCGCCAGCCATTCCCCGGATTCAATCGCTTTGACCTACGGCAACGAATCCGTCTGTTACGCAGATCTGGCCCGGCAAATGGAACAATTCGCCAGCAGCCTGATTTCATTGGGAATACCTCGGTCTGCCCGGATTGCAATCTACCTGGAAAAATGCCCCCAAATGGTGATCTCATGCTTTGGGGCAGCAGCGGCCGGCTGTGTTTTTGTGCCAATCAACCCTTTGTTGAAACCCGAACAGGTTGCTCACGTTCTGAAAGACTGTGAAGCGCAGTGCCTGGTCACATCGTCGCAACGGCTTTTGCTTTTGGCTAACCAATTAAACGTCTGCTCCTCGGTACGGCACGTGATCGTTCCGGAATACCCAGACCCCATCGATGAACTGCCAAAAACCTTGACTGTTCTATCTTGGCAGGCGTTCATCAAGCAGCCGCAGACATCTGTGCATCGCGTAATCGACACGGACATGGCAGCGATTTTGTATACATCTGGCAGCACAGGCAAACCCAAAGGTGTAGTTCTGTCACATCGAAATCTGGTGGTAGGTGCCCAAAGTGTGGCCAGCTATCTAGAGAACCACGCCGGGGATACCCTCCTCGCAGCCCTGCCCTTGTCGTTTGATGCCGGATTCAGCCAACTGACAACCGCCTTTCACGTCGGCGCCCGGGTCGTACTGCTGAATTACTTGCTACCCCGCGACGTAGTCAAAGCCATCGAACGCGAAAAAGTCACCGGATTGACAGCCGTGCCTCCGCTTTATATCCAATTGGCACAAATATCCTGGCCAGAAGGCGCTACCAATCATCTACGCTATTTTGCAAACACCGGCGGGCGCATGCCGCTTGAAATACTGAATGCCCTACGGCGACAATTGCCGAGCACTAAACCTTTCCTGATGTATGGCCTGACCGAAGCCTTCCGCTCGACATTTTTGCCGCCCTCCGAGGTCGAGCGCAGACCGGACTCGATTGGCAAGGCCATCCCCAATGCCGAAGTCCTGGTTCTCCGTGAGGATGGGACACCCTGTGCGCCAAACGAGCCGGGAGAGCTTGTGCACCGGGGAGCACTTGTCAGCATGGGTTACTGGAACGACCCAGAAAAAACGGCTGAGCGTTTCAAGCCGCTGCCGACAACCGTGCCGGGACGAGCATCGGGACTCGTGCTTCCGGAGATTGCCGTTTTTTCTGGCGACACCGTGCGTTCCGACGAACAAGGTTTTCTATATTTCATCGGTCGTCGGGATGAAATGATCAAGACATCAGGCTATCGAGTCAGCCCGACCGAAGTTGAGGAAGTACTCTATGCCACGCAACTCGTCAGAGAGTGCGTCGCCTTCGGTATAGATGATGGGCGCCTCGGCCAAGCCATCCAGGTAGTTGCCACGCCTGCAACCGGCACACGTCTGGATGAAGCAAAACTGCTTGCCGAGTGCAAATCGCGGATGCCGGCCTATATGGTGCCCGTCGGCATAGACATCAGAGTGGGCCCGTTGCCCAGAAACGCTAACGGCAAAATCGACCGCAAAGCGCTGAAAATCCGCTGGCTAGAGAATAACGCCTCCTAACTGCCCCCCGCTCAAGAACCCCCATGACCAACAGCGCTACCCGCACACCCCCGGTCCACGTACCGATGACACACTTCGCCGAAGTCAATGGTGAGTTAATGATCAACAGGCTGCCACTCTCGCGAGTCGCTGCACGCGTGGGACAAACCCCGTTCTACGCCTATGATCGAAGCATCATACAAAGACGCGTGGCGAAACTTCGCGCTGCGCTGCCCAACGGCATCAAGCTGCACTATGCCATGAAGGCGAATCCCATGCCCGCAGTCGTTAGCCTGATGGCAGAACTGGTGGATGGCATAGACGTGGCTTCTGCCGGAGAATTGAAAGTCGCGCTAGATGCAGGAGCCAATCCGCATGAAATCAGCTTTGCCGGCCCCGGCAAGCGGGATACCGAATTACGACAATCGGTCGCCGCCGGCATACTGGTCAATATCGAGTCGTTTCGAGAAGCGGGTGTACTGGCTGCCATATCCGAGGAACTTGGCTACCCGGCGCGCGTAGCTGTCAGAGTCAACCCCGAGTTCGAGCTAAAAGGCTCTGGAATGAAGATGGGTGGAGGACCGAAGCCATTCGGCGTGGACGCTGAACGGGTACCGCAACTGCTCAAGGAGATTGGTGCGGCCGGTCTCGAATTCGAGGGCTTCCACCTCTTCGCTGGCTCACAAAACCTCAAGGCGGAAGCCATCTGCGAAGCCCAGCAAAAATCTTGGGCACTCGCCCGCCGTTTGGCCGACTACACACCATCACCTGTACGCTTGCTGAACCTGGGCGGTGGTTTCGGCATTCCCTACTTCCCCGGCGATCAGCGACTGGAACTGGAAACCATTGGGGACAATCTGAGTGATCTTGTAGAACGCACTGCCAATGAGATGCCACAAGCGCAAATCGTGCTTGAACTCGGACGGTATCTGGTCGGCGAAGCTGGCATCTATGTCACCCGCGTTATCGACCGCAAGGAATCTCGTGGCCTGACGTATCTCGTTGTTGATGGTGGACTCAACCACAACCTCTCTGCCTCAGGTAACTTCGGCCAGGTGCTTCGCAAAAACTATCCCGTAACCATCGGTAACCGAATGGACAACCAAACTCGTGAGACCGTCAGCATCGTCGGCCCTTTGTGCACACCGTTGGATTTATTGGCTGACCGAATAACGCTGCCGAAGGCTGAAATAGGCGATCTCGTGGTTATTTTCCAATCAGGCGCCTACGGCGCCAGCGCCAGCCCCCAAGGGTTTCTGGGTCATCCACCGGTCCTTGAGGTCGTAGTGTGATTGACACCGTACGCTCATACAAGACCCATTCCCGCATGTGATCTGGATGAATTGTTAGGCCATGCCTTTTGGCCTGCGAGGAGTATGAATCGCCGCGAAAACATGCGCCAGCACATAGTTTGATTTAACACTCAGTTCGTAGGAACACCGACACAGAGTTGTAATGCCAAACGGAAATGATCAGGCTAAAATGCGGCCTCATTTTTGCTGCAACGCACCAAGACGATAAATAACTATTTTCTCGCTGTACGCCGCCTCTATCATCACACGTCATGTCAGCCCAGCGTGAAATACTCCACGAGCATCTTGATCAGTGCCCCCCTATAATCAGCCAACTCACTACGTCAGAGAATCGATATGATTCGAATCTTTAACCACTGGATGCGCGCCCGAGTCGTCGGGCAGATGCTATTCGATCTGTCATTTGTTATCGTCGGTCTGATCATCGCGATCATGTGGGTCGGTCACGGGCTACCTGTGAATTTCAAGCAAGTAGTCGTATATGGCGGCTTACTTGGGATTGTCATGCTATTGGTCAATGCATGGCTGGGTTTCTATGAACGGCACCACAACCGTAATGTCAGTGAAACCCGCGCCCGAGCAGTGCTATCCCTCTACCTCGCAGTCCCTTTGGCTTACGCTATCTTTGCGCTCTTGCCGATGACCTCGCTGAACAAGGAATTCGTTCAACTGTCTGCCATGTCGGCCATCTTTGGCATGCTGGTGACGCGGGTCAGCGCCACTCATAGTGCCAATGCGTCCAAGGCAATCAGCCGCCGAATCCTTGTTTTTGGAACTGGAATGCGCGCCCTCGATGTCAAGCGCGCACTGAACAAGTCCGACCCGGCTGCAGAAATCGTTGGCTTTTTCCCGAGCCCGGTCGAAGAAGAGCACGCAATTCCGAGTGATCTGGTTCTTTCCCGTGCGACGTCCCTGACAGACACCGCCAAACAACTCAGGGCCGATGAAATTGTAGTTGCGATCACCGAGCGGCGTGGCGGCGCAATGCCCTTGCGCGAACTGCTGGACTGCAAGCTTCATGGCATCAAGGTACTCGATCTGGCCAGTCATTTTGAGCAAACCCTGGGGCAGATTCGCTTGGACTCCCTCTATGCTGGGTGGCTGATCTTCGGAGATGGCTTTCAACAAGGAACACTACGAACAGTCGTTAAACGCCTCTTCGATATCGTCTGCGCCTTGATCCTGATCACCTTGGCCCTACCGGTCATGCTGATTGCAGCCCTTGCCATCGTGATTGAGAATGGCTTCCCCATCCTTTATCGTCAGGAACGTGTTGGACTGAATGGGCGTCTGTTCAAGGTCATCAAATTCCGCAGTATGCGTAACGACGCGGAAAAGGATGGAAAGCCGGTATGGGCGAAGGCCAAGGACGACCGGGTCACCAAGGTTGGCCGAATCATTCGGAAGATTCGTGTAGACGAGTTGCCGCAGCTCTTCAGCGTTCTAAAGGGTGACATGAGCTTGGTTGGCCCACGTCCGGAGCGCCCTTTCTTTGTCGACCAATTGACAAAGGAAATCCCGTTTTACGCCGTTCGTCACAGCGTCAAACCCGGGGTCACCGGCTGGGCGCAGGTGCGCTACCACTATGGCGCCACCGTCGAAGACTCTGCTGAAAAGCTTCAGTACGACCTCTACTACGTAAAGAACCACTCTCTCTTCCTTGATCTACTGGTCCTTTTCGAAACTGTAGGCGTGGTTCTGACTGGCAAAGGCGCCCAATAGTCTCGCTCTTGTCCTCCCATTTCGAAACGCACTAGACAGGTATGGACAGCGAAACCGCATCCTTGCTGGCTTGGAGTTTCGGAACAGCTGGCGTAGGGTATTGCCTTCTGGCAGGCTACCTTGTCTCGCTTGGTGCGCAATGGCGTGTTGGCCGTCGCGCCCGCGCCATGCTCCTGGCCGTTGTTTTCGGAGCCCTCTGGGCCGGCAGTAGTTTTGTCGCCCTGACAACACGAGAGTCCAGCTTCCTATTCCTTGCCTCCGCAACCGACATCGCTCTGTATGCGGCTTGGTACGCTTTTGTCTATTTCCTGTTGACTCCCGGAGCAACGGACAAGGCAATAGCCGTATCGTTACCGAACTGGTTGATACCTGCTTGCGCCCTAGCAATTCTTGGTGGTCTCACACTCCATCTACTATTCATCGGCGGCCTGCTGGAAAGCGCGGACTGGAGCAGAATCTATTACTTCCACAGCTTGGCAAAACCAGTACTCGGACTGATTCTCCTTGAACAACTGTTCCGCAATGTTGCGGATGATGCCCGTTGGAATATCAAACCCTTGTGTCTGGCGCTCGCTGGACAAATGATGTTCGATGTCTATCTATATTCGGATGCCTTGATGTTCCAGCGCATCGATACGGACGCAGCGATGGCGAAGGGCTTGGTTCATACCATTACACTGCCCCTGCTATTTATTGCATCACAGCGTGGCCGCGACTGGACTTCGAAAATCCGCCTCTCACAGCGCGCAGCCTTCCATTCGGCCACATTGCTGGCCGCCGGTTTTTATCTGCTGCTGATGTCTGTGGTTGGCTACTATGTCCGCTATTTCGGTGGCGAATGGGGACGTGCATTCCAATATGCGCTCGTATTTGCAGGCTTGATGACTCTGGGCATCATGCTGATTTCGGGGTCGATGCGCGCAAAAATTCGCGTGTTGGTCGGTAAGCATTTTTTTGCTTACCGCTACGACTACCGTGAAGAATGGCTGCGTTTTACACAAACCCTTGCGGCGCAGGACAATCCCCAGGCAATGGGAGAACAGGTCATTCGCGGGCTAGCCTATATGGTCGAAAGTCCTGCGGGAAGTTTATGGCTTCACGATGCACAGGGCATGTTCCGCCAAGCTGCACGCTGGAATCTGCCCAGTAGTGAAGGAACAGCCGGTACCGACACCGCCTTAATACGGTTTCTTGTGGACAGTGGCTGGGTCGTCAATCTGGAAGAGTTTCGTGCTTATCCGGCCCGTTACGGCGATTTGGAAATCCCGGCATGGCTCTCTGACATACCGAACGCTTGGCTCATCATTCCTCTGACGGTCGGTACGGAGCTGCAAGGCTTTGTCATTCTCGCCAGTTCGCGCACGCAGATGGATGTGAACTGGGAAGTGAATGACCTTCTGCGAACGGCTGGCTGCCAGGCAGCCAGCTTCATCGCGAAGATGCAGGCGACGGAAGCCCTGCTCGAAGCGCGTAAATTCGATGCATTCAACAAAATGTCCGCTTTCGTAGTACACGATCTCAAAAACATCGTGACCCAACTGGCCCTCATGCTCAAAAATGCCGAGAAACACCGCCACAATCCGGAGTTTCAGGATGACATGCTGATGACTGTCGAGCATTCGGTAGAACGGATGCGGCAACTGATGATGCAATTGCGCGAGGGAGCGACTCCCCCTGGATCGGCTGTTGGTGTTAATCTTCCCGATGTCATTGAACAAATTCGTAGTGATAAGGCGCGACAGGGTCGCATCGTTGCAACGCAAAGCGATACCCCGCTGATGACACGCGGACATCGCGAAAGACTGGAAAGAGTGATCGGACACTTGGTTCAAAACGCATTGGACGCCACGCCGATAGACGGTGCGGTGTGGATTAGCCTTGATCGTATTGGCGACCGAGCACATCTTGTGGTTGGCGATACGGGACAAGGCATGAGTCCTGAATTCATCCGTGACCGTTTGTTCAAACCTTTCCAAACCACGAAAGATTCCGGGATGGGCATTGGTGCATATGAAAGCGCCCAATACATCCGCGAACTCGGAGGAGAATTGCTGGTGGACAGCACACCGAATGTAGGCACAAAAATAACCCTCGTTCTACCCCTACTGGAAATCCAGCAACACTCCGATCTACATGCACAGGAGGCTGCGTGAGCGGGGGAAAAACTCGTCCTCTTCTGGTCGTTGAAGACGATCCGGCACTGCAAAAACAGCTACGTTGGTCGTTTGATCAGTACGAAACACTAACCGCCAGCGACCGTGAAAGTGCTCTGGCTCAGATTCATCGACACCAACCACCCGTAGTGACGATGGATCTGGGGCTGCCCCCGGACGCAGACTCCGTGTCAGAAGGCTTTCGCCTGCTTGAGCAAATTATTTCCATCGCACCGGACACCAAGGTCATCGTACTTACCGGACAGAATGATCAGGCCAATGCCTTGCGGGCGATTGCACTCGGCGCTTACGATTTTTTTGCCAAACCCTTTGAGCCTGAACTACTGTCATTGACCATTGACCGCGCCTTTCGTCTCCACGAACTTCAGCAAGAGAACCGGCGGCTGCAATCTATTCAGCACTCAACAGCACTGCGCGGTCTGCTGACACGAGACGCAGGCATGCAAAAAATTTGCCGCACAATCGAAAAAGTCGCCAGCAGCAACGCAACGGTACTTTTGCTAGGAGAGAGCGGCACAGGCAAGGAGGTACTGGCACGTGGCCTGCATGAAGCTTCACCACGAAAAAACGCCCGCTTTGTTGCCATCAATTGCGCGGCGATTCCAGATAATTTGCTTGAAAGTGAATTGTTCGGTTACGAAAAAGGCGCTTTCACAGGTGCTGCCAAGACAACGCCAGGCAAGATTGAGTCTGCGAATGGCGGGACGCTCATGCTGGATGAAATCGGTGATCTGCCGATAGCCTTGCAGGCCAAGTTGCTGCGTTTCCTTCAGGAGCGAGTAATCGAACGTTTGGGTGGACGACAGGAAATCGCCGTTGATGTGCGGATTGTGTGTGCAACCCACCAGGATCTCAAAGCACACATCCAGGAAGGCCGCTTCCGTGAGGATCTTTTCTACCGTCTTGCCGAGATCGTTATAGACATTCCGCCGCTGCGCAAACGCGATGGCGACGCAGCGCTGCTGGCCCACGCCTTTGTCCATCGCTTTGCCGACGAACACAAGAGGGGCAGCATGACCCTGACCGAGGATGCGGTACGAGGAATCGAAGCCTACTCATGGCCCGGAAACGTCCGCGAACTGGAAAATGCAGTCAAGCGTGCAGTGATCATGGCCGATGGACAACAAATTACCCGTGAAGACATCGGACTGGAGCACCTCGAGGGTGGCAACTACTTCATTGACCTGCGCCAGGTTCGCGAGGATGCTGAGAGGCGCGCCGTCACCCTCGCCATCTCCCGCGCTGACGGCAACATCGCTCGCACCGCAGAAATACTGGGGATCAGTCGTCCAACACTTTACGATCTGATGCACCGCCTTGGACTCAAATAACTTTACGCTGAGCAGAATAATCATGACCTTTCACCAATCAAGAATTGCCGCCTTGGTCTCTGCTGCATTGCTTGCCGCCACCTTGGGTGCATGCGGCGGTGACAGCCCGGAAAAGCTGATTGCCTCAGGCAAGGACTATTTGTCCAAAAACGATGGCAAGGCTGCTGTCATTCAGTTGAAAAATGCCATTCAACAAAACCCGAATAACCCCGAAGCCCGCTTCTTGCTCGGCAAAGCGCTGTTTGAAAGCGGTGATATTGCCGGTGCTGAAGTGGAACTACGCAAGGCGTTCGATCAGAAATATGCCCCGGAGCAAACAGTTCCCCTCCTAGCAAAAGTCACACTGGCAACCGGGCAGGCCAAAAAAGTCACGGACGAATTTGGAGACATCAATCTTCCCCCTGGAGAACCGACCGCAGATCTCAAAACCACACTGAGCATTGCCTACCAGGCCCAGGGCAAGCAAGACAAATCCAGCGATGAACTAGCAGGCGCACTCTCAGAAAAATCAGATTATGCGCCCGCCCAGCTTGCGAACGCACGCATGAAAGCGAGCAACAAGGACATGGCAGGCGCGGCAGCCATCGTTTCTTCAGTTCTGAGTGCAAATCCAAAAAACCATGATGCCCTGCTCCTCGCCGGCGCATTGGCCGCTTCCAATGGTCAGCCAGATGAGGCGCTGGCTGACTTCCGTAAGGCCATTGAAGCCAAGCCGGACTTCATAGCTGCCCATGTCGCCGCGATTAATCAGCTCCTGCAGCAGCAAAAACTGGATGATGCGCTCAAGCAATTCGATGCCCTCAAAAAACTGGCACCCAAACACCCACAAACGCTCTTTCTCGAGGCCCAACTCACATACCAGCGCAAAGATTTCAAAGCTGCACGTGAACTGGCTCAGCAGTTGATCAAATTTGCGCCGAACAACCCATTGGCTTTGCAACTGGCTGGTGCCATCGAGTATCAACTGCAATCCTTTGTCCAAGCAGAAACCTACCTGACCAAAGCTCTGCAAATAGCACCACAATTAGCGCTTGCCCGCCGTATCCTGGTCGCCAGCCACCTACGCGCCGGGCAGCCTGCGAAGGCTTTGGCTACCTTACAACCAGCGCTCGAGCACATTAGCCAGGACACGGCATTGCTATCTCTGGCAGGCGAGGTTTATCTACAGAATGGCGACGCCGGAAAAGCTGCAGAGTATTTTGCCAAGGCCAGCAAGCTTGATCCGAATGACGCCGCCAAAAAAACCTCCTTGGCCTTGGCCCAAATGGCCCAAGGGCAAGTGGAGATGGCCTTCAACCAGTTGGAACAGATTGCCACGACTGACAAAGGCACCAGCGCCGACCTCGCATTGATCTCAGCTCATCTACGTAACAACCAAATTGATAAGGCGCTGCAGGCAATTGATGCGCTTGAGAAAAAACAACCGGATAACCCGGCCACCTTCAATCTGCGAGCACGCACCCTGCTGGCCAAGAACGATGTCGTCGGAGCCCGTGTTGCTTTCGACAAGGCGCTCTCGCTCAATCCCTCCTTCTTTCCGGCTGCTGCGAGCCTGGCGGCACTTGATCTAGCCGACAAAAAGCCTGACGATGCACGGAAGCGTTTTGATGCCGTGCTTGCTGCCGACCCAAAACATATCCAAGCCATGCTGGCGCTTGCCGAACTCCGCGCCAACAATGGGGGCACGCAAGATGAAGTTTCGGGTCTGATCAACAAGGCGGTGGCCGCAAACCCCACCGAGGTGGCGCCGCGTCTCGCCCTGACCCAATACTGGTTGCAACAGAAAGACAACAAGAAGGCGTTGACCGCAGCCAATGATGCGGTTGCTGCTTTCCCGGAAAAGCCGGAAGTCCTTGATGCATTGGGCCGTGTCCAACAAATCTCCGGCGACCTGAATCAAGCGCTCAGCACCTATGGCAAATGGGCTGGACTGCAGCCGATGTCGCCCATGCCGCACCTGCGGCTTGCTGAAGTGCATGCCGCCAACAAAAACAAGGAAGAAGCTGCCAAGAGCCTGAAAAAGGCCTTGGAGATCAAGCCAAATCTGATTGAAGCACAGCGCGCTCTAATTCTTCTCGCCATGGATGGAAAACGCACTAAAGAAGCGCTCTCCATCGCCCGCGAAGTACAAAAACAGCGCCCCAAGGAAGCCGCAGGCCTAGTTCTCGAAGGTGATATCCATGCCTCCCAGAAAAACTGGAATGAAGCGATTGCGAGCTACCGAAATGCTCTGAAGACAGCGCCAGCAACCGATCTTGCCATCAAGACTCATAACACCATCCTCGCTTCGGGCAATACGGTGGAAGCTGACAAATTTGCGGCTTTATGGAGCAAGGATCACCCGAAAGATGTCACCTTCCGCATGCATCAAGGTGATCTTGCAACGGCGCGCAAGGATTATCAGATTGCCACTCAGCACTACAATGCAGTGCTTGCTCTGCAACCCAACAACGCCATGGTCCTGAACAACCTAGCTTGGACTCTGGGAGAACAAAAACAACCCAAGGCATTGGAGTACGCAGAGAAGGCCAATCAACTGGCCCCCAACCAACCTGCATTCATGGATACCTTAGCCATGCTGATCGCAGCGAAAGGCGACTCTGGCAAAGCCATAGAAATATTGCGGAAGGCGATGATTCTGGCGCCGCAAGCTGCGGCTATTCAGCTAAACCTCGCCAAGGTGCTAGTCAGCGCCGGCAAGAAGGACGAAGCACGCAAGGAACTCGAGGCCTTGGCCAAACTGGGTGAAAAGTTCCCCGAGCAGGAGGAAGTCATTCGTCTGCAAAAGGCCCTATGATCCAGATTTGGATATTTTCCGGGTTGCGAGCGTGTCAAAATTCACATTGACTTGGTCGCACACCAGATAAATTTTTTAGATAGTCGTTACATACAGGAAATACACATGACCACTATTGCAGTCGTTGGGTTGGGTTACGTCGGTTTGCCCCTTGCCGTGGAGTTCGGCAAGAAATTCCGCACCATAGGTGTGGATTTGTCGCACGAAAAGGTAGAAAGTTACAAGAGATTTATAGACCCAACCGGAGAGGTCAGTACCGAAGACCTACAGGCAGCCAAGCAATTGTTGGTAACAACCGATGCAGGCGCGCTAAAGGAGGCCGATTTCGTTGTCGTTGCCGTCCCGACGCCAGTCGACGACGCGCATCAACCGGACTTCAGCCCTCTTGTCGGTTCGTCAACTGCAGTCGGCCGTAATCTGAAGCAAGGCGCTATCGTTGTATACGAGTCCACGGTTTACCCGGGTGCCACTGAGGAAGTCTGCATTCCCATCCTTGAAAAGGAATCCGGCAAGGTCTGGAAGAAGGATTTCTTCGTTGGTTACTCTCCTGAGCGTATCAACCCAGGTGACAAGGAACGTACTGTAACCAAGATCGTCAAGGTAGTTTCCGGCGACACGCCGGAAACGCTCGCCAAAGTAACTGAAATCTACGGCAGCGTGATTACCGCCGGCGTCTACCCTGCCTCCAATATCAAAGTCGCTGAAGCAGCGAAGGTCATAGAGAATACGCAACGTGACCTCAACATCGCCCTGATGAACGAACTGGCGATCATTTTCGACAAAATTGGCATCGATACGCTGGAGGTACTGCAGGCCGCAGGTACCAAGTGGAATTTCCTGCCCTTCCGTCCCGGTCTTGTCGGCGGCCATTGCATCGGGGTCGATCCGTATTACCTGACGCACAAGGCCCAGAAACTCGGATACCACCCTGAAGTCATTCTCGCCGGGCGCAGAATCAACGACGGCATGGGCAAGTTCGTAGCCGAACAAACGATCAAGATGCTGGTACGTGCGGGCCGCCCGATCAAGGACTCCCCGATTATCGTGCTTGGTCTCACGTTCAAGGAAGACTGTCCGGACCTCCGTAATTCGCGCGTCATCGACGTCATCCGGGAGCTCGAGTCCTACGGAGCCAAGGTCATTGTGCATGACCCGGTCGCCGATGCAGCCGAAGCCCGTCACGAATATGGCGTTGATCTTGTCGCTTGGGAAGAGCTTCCCAAAGCGGCAGCTATTGTCGCTGCGGTCAACCACAAGCAATACAAGGCCCTTACAGTTACCGAATTGAAGGCTAAACTGGAATCAGGTGGCGTCATTACCGACGTCAAGAGCATGCTGGACCATGAAGCCTTCAAACAGGCAGGGGTGCCTGTCTGGCGTCTATAAGGGAGGAACCATGCAGCGCGCAAGGCATCACTTTATTCGCCACGCTCCTTTGGCAACCTGCGCGCTGCTGATTACTGCCTTTTTTTGCAAGTCTGCACAGGCCAATTCGCACCCCGACCACGACAGGATTGTCGCACTAAAAACTGAAGCAAAAGCCCATGAGTACGGCAGCGGGCAACCCCGCAATCCCAATAAAGCCGTCGAACTCTATTGCGAAGCCGCTCACCTTGGCGATGCGGAAGCCCAATACAGTCTAGGCTGGATGTACGCTATGGGGCGTGGCATTGATCGCAACGACTCCGCCGCTGCCTATTTCTTTACGCTCGCCGCCCAGCAGGGCGACCCCTTGGCGGCACGAATGCTAAAACAGGTTGGCGACCCTCCGAACAAGCCCCCGGATTGCATTGCCAATATTCTTGCCAGGTTTGACGCACAAGGCCATGACATAGTTGCCAAAGCAGTTCCCGAGCATCGCAAGGTCATGAGCCTGGTGCAACGGCTTGCTCCGGAATATGGCGTGTATCCGCGGCTGGCAATGGCCATTATTCGCGCCGAATCAAACTTCAATCCCACGGCAGTTTCGCCCAAAAACGCACAAGGTCTGATGCAACTGATTCCGGAAACAGCGGAACGCTTCAACGTCAAGAAGCCCTTCGATCCCGAGCAAAACATTCGCGGAGGCCTCGCTTACCTGCGCTGGTTGCTTGCATACTTTGAAGGCAACATTGCTTTAGTGGCTGCTGCTTACAATGCTGGCGAAGGCGCTGTGAATCACTACGCCGGCATTCCTCCTTACGCAGAAACTCAGGGCTATGTAAAGAGAATCCGGGAAATATTCAAGAAGGAGGAACACCCCTTCGACGCCCATATAACCCCCCCGTCACCGAATCTCCCCCGCATCCTAAATGCCAAAAGGCTGATGTGAATTCTCTCATCCGTCTTGCACTGGCGACTTGTTGCTTGTTATCCGTCACGAGCGTTTCCCGTGCCGACCTGCCCGAGCTTGTCGACAAAATCAGGCCATCAATTGTCGCCATCGGTACCTATAAGAAGACCCAGAGTCCACCCTTCGTTTTCCGCGGAACCGGCTTTGTTTTCGGTGATGGCAATCAGGTCGCCACCAACGCCCATGTACTACCCAACACGAGCGGCCCCGATGATCCGGTTCTCGCCGTATTGATTCGCAGCAAAGGAAGCGAAGGCACCCTGCGTCTCGCCAAAATCGTTCAACGCATTCATGAACGTGACCTTGCCGTCGTCCGCATCGACGGCCCCCCCTTGCCTGCATTAAAGCTAGGTGACTCAACCGCAGTGCGTGAAGGCCAGAGTATCGCATTCACCGGATTTCCCATTGGCGGCGCCCTAGGCTACTCGCCGGTTACCCATCGAGGTATCGTCTCGGCCATTACACCCATCGGCATACCCGGTGGCAATGCGAGCCAGTTGAATCCACAACTAATCCAGCAACTCAAACGCGGAGCATTCGATGTCTTCCAACTGGATGCCACTGCCTATCCTGGAAATAGTGGAAGTCCGGTATATGAAATCGAATCTGGAACTGTTGTCGGGATAATCAATATGGTCTTCGTCAAGGGAAGCAAAGAGGCAGCGATTACATCCCCCTCAGGAATAACCTATGCTATTCCAGCAGATCATCTAAAGTAATCCCGGCTATTGATAAGAACCGGAATTCAACTAGGCTGCTGTGGCTTTATCCTCTTTTGTGCTAAGTCTAGCCAACGATTTGACGGACAGATGATACACAAGCAGAGCAAATGGCATCTTTAGCCAGTGCGACCGCAGGTAGACCATCGCGCGAGCAAGTCCACTTCCAAACTGCTCACAAGAAGCATGCTTCGGGAGCAAGGCCCGGTCGTAACAGAAATCCATCAATGATGCCCCCCGCGCCGAGTACTTCTCCAGTTGTCCCAAAAACCCCTGGGGAAAAGCCGTATGAAACTTTCGCCGAGAGTAGCGTACGGCATAGAGAAGGGGTGTCATCAACCCCAGGTAGCTGGCCCTCATCAGCAGATGATTCCAGAATGATGGCAAGGCACCGAACTCCCCAAACATGAGATGCAGGTCATGTAAATCCCTCAACCCATGCACTAATTCTCCCTCGTGGAACAGATGAGTTGCGCTGTGGAGCAACATGTCTGCATCCTGAAGGACATAGAGATTTGTACACCCATCAACCAAGGCATTACCCTCTCGCAATCCTTGAGTATTTACCTTGATCCTTGCAGTCATGGGAAGAATCGCATGGTGCAGATCCAGCGTCGTATTTCGCTTGACATGAACCAACGGCGGAATTTCGTGCATCCATTCGCGGTAGTAGGCTTCATCGTAGGCTGACTGCTTGACCGGTTGCCAACCGAAGATCGACAACGCACTCTCCGCTGCCGCAAGATCATCAGAGTCAACCAGAATATCCACATCGGAAAACGTTCTACCTATCGCTAGCGCTTTTCCGGTGGCCACATAGGCAGCCCCCTTCAATAGTATCGCTCGCAGCCCCGCTGCCCTCATCGCCTCGTCGATGTAGCCGATTTCCCGCCGAACCGCATCATGCTGCCGTTCAACCAAAAAGCTTGCAGCCAGCAAGTGACGCTTAGGTGCCTCAGGTACCCCATCTTGGCCGGAAAGCTCAACCTCTCGCCAAAGCCGCCCCAAGAGATCGGCGCTTCTTGCCTGTCTGATCAGCAAATCCCATTCACTCAAGCTAAGCGACGAAATATGCTGCGGCTTACGCAAAACCTCAAGAAGCAACACCGGCTACCTCGTGAAGATGCGCCTCGATATTCTGGAAGAGTGACATTGCCTCATCCAAATCGGAGTAAGTAAACTTTGCACAAACACATTGATCAACCAGGGATCCAACCGCGTTGAAGCCATCAAGACCAAGCAGATCATAATTGAACGACTGCTCAGCGATCAGCGCAAAGGTTCGTGCCGAACCTTGGCGCTCAAACCGGGCTTCGGTACCTTGTTCATATTTCGGCAAAACAAGCCATCGCGGCTTGGCTGGAACGGTCCCAGAAGCAACGGCAGACTCTGGGGGCCTAAGCAAAGCAACCATGCCTTTCGATTCCGTCATGACTGGAGTCGTCATGACGGAATCTGGAAATGCCCCCGCAATCACGTCTATAGAACGATTTTTCAGGCTGACAGGACGCGGATGTCCGTAAATATGACCTGTCTTACGATCATACAAAGTCAATTCATCTGACATCAACCGCCAGCCATTCATCATCAACGCAGCGCAAAGGGTACTTTTTCCAGAGCCCGGCGGCGCGGGCATGATCAATGCGAAACCATTGCGCTCCAGAACTGCAGCATGAATCACCAGATAGTGATGCGAATGCGCAGCGACGCACCAATTCAAGCCCCATTCCAGCGTTGGAAACGACTGCTGTGCGGGCAAGACGGAAAATGATGGAGTCCCGTCAAAATAAAAGCGAATTTCCGGATCAAACAGGCGCTTTAGATTAGGAACATAGCGAATCTCGACATGAAAATCCGCAAAACCATTCGCATCCGCGAGCTCATAACTGGCATAAAGTGTCAGGAAATCAGGCACCAACGAAGGGACATTGGAGCGAAAACGCACCACAAAGGGCGGCATGCTCACAACGAGATCATTATTCTGGAGTCGTCTCCCCAACTCACCGGGCGAAAGCGAAGCAATCCTCAATCGCCCAACCCCGCTACATCCAGCAAGCCGAGCATTTCAAACTCATCCAGAGTATTTGTCACAAACTCTTCAAGCTCTTTCTGGGGGGTCTCTGGAAAAAGCAATTGCATTTTTCCCACAAGAACAGATAAAGGCATTACACCCTCTTGCAGACACTCGAGAAGGTCTGCGGAGTCCTCACCAAGTACGTGAGTAGCCCCAGTCCTTAAATCAAAGACTGCAACCTCTGCATCCGCAAAAAAACGCCAGAAATGATACCTCTGAGCACCTAAATCAGTAATCAACAAGGATCAACGTGCCATCCAGTTGTTGAAGAGATAGTTGCTAATATCAGTTGAATTCCAAGTCTTTCCAGCAACGATATAGCTCCCAGTAGCCATCTCGTTCAATTGCTGCATGGTGACGCAATTATCAAGATCATTGGACAGCCAACCGCTATTGGGCCCTGTCAAGGTGAACAAATTGAGCTGGGCAACAAGCACCCGCTTTTTCCACGTAGGCACAGAAGACGAACTCAAGTACTTCACTGCCGACATCGTCCCCATACCTGAAGGCGGAGAAATGCCCACTGCCGCCAAATGCTCAAACTTCACATTCTGGTAGGCAATACCAAGCGAAGCGCGTTGCAAAAAAACGCTCCACGGTTTCGATGACTCCCACCATTCGGTAACCCCATTGTTATCCGAAGTTCGAACTAAATTCCCCATCCATTCACGCAAACCCCACGTCTCGTCCGCCCATATACGCGTACTGGCATTCTTCTTCGCAAGACTAGTATACGGATTGAGTGCCTCTGAGGCGGTCACCGAGGGCGATTTGCAATGCCAAGCCAGCACTGGCCTGCTCGCCATAGTAACAACAACTGCCGAAGCACTCCGCTTCAGAAGTCGCCTACGGATATTGGACTTCCCTGTCGAAACCTCTTTGGGCACTACCTTTGACTCCTGAGTATCCGGGTTATTGTGGTCATTCATCATTATCACCAAATCCTGTAGTCATCTTTCCGAGACAGGGTAACAGCACTACGCAAAGAAAGATGTGAAAAAACTCTCAACAACCACACTAAAGCAATAATCAAACCAGATAAAAAAAATAACACATGGCACTGATTTTTAAAGACTAATTGATCAGAAAACATTCATCAAGCAGCACGATGTAAAAAAAACCGACACACCTTGAATAATTCCATCTTGAATCACCCCACGTCACTTGATACCCAGAGCCCTAAATCTAGGATCAAGAAGCGCAGCCTGACCTGCCGAATTTCTTCGGACCACTCATTCCTGGAGAATGTGAGGCCGGAAATTTCCAGTTAAGATTGGTACGAAAACCGGTATAGCCTCAGGAAGCCATCCTCTCAAGTTTCAGCTGGTCCGCAGGTCAAGCCCACCAGAACTGGAGATTTTGGAATGGCAAAGCCAATCAACCGTACAAGATTTCCCTGCGGAAAGGAGCGTGGAAGCGTGCAACCGAGGAGTTCGCACACACGAATGCCACCCAGCAGTTGGGACATAGCAAGCTGATTGCGCTCGGCAACACACATTCCCAAAGGGCAAGTGTCGCTTCGAAGGTGAACGGAAAGACTGTCGTCTCGTTCGAAAATCGCGACTCCGATATGTCATTCGGCACCACAAACCAGTCACAAAAAACGCCAAGCGATTGATTTAATTATGTGCAATTGGCGTGCCCGGAGGGACTCGAACCCCCGACCTGCTGCTTAGAAGGCAGCTGCTCTATCCAGTTGAGCTACGGGCACTTGAGGGTGACACAAGAGGAATTGGTCGGGGCGGTGGGATTCGAACTCACGACCCTCTGCTCCCAAAGCAGATGCGCTACCAGACTGCGCTACGCCCCGACACGAGAAGCCGCATTCTACCACCACCCGGAAACACGCGCCAGATCAAGGAACTATCTTTCTGCAACAAACAAACCTTGCCTCACAACGGGCTTCATGATATTTAATCGTTTTTTCGTCATCAGGCGTACAAGGCACAAGAACATGGCAGAAGAACTGCTCCACAAGCACTTCACTCCCTACCAGCCCAAAGCTGGCGAGGATTACATGAGCAACAAGCAACTCGCTCACTTCCGCAAGATTCTCGAAGCGGTCAAGAAAGAGCTCAGCGAGGATATTGATCGCACCGTGCATACGATGCAGGATGAGGCTACCGTTTTTGCTGATCCCAATGATCGTGCTAGCCAAGAAACAGACATGGCCATCGAACTGCGCAACCGTGACCGCGAGCGCAAGCTGATCAAGAAGATTGACGAAACCCTGGGCCGTATCGAGAGCGGCGACTACGGCTTCTGCGACAAGTGCGGCGTCGAGATCGGCATCAAACGCTTGGAGGCTCGCCCAACTGCAACGCTGTGCATCGACTGCAAGACTTTGGACGAACTGAAGGAAAAGCAGATGGCCAAATAAGGCCCCTTGCACCTTCCACGGCTGCCGAGAGCAATACGACAGCCAAAACAAAGGGCACCTTACAGGTGCCCTTTGTGCTTTCGGGAATTATTCCGTCGTTACTGCTGTTGTTGCTGTTGTTGCTGCACAGCAACCTCGGGGGCAGCAGCTTGCGGAGCGGCAGCACCCTCTTCGGCGGCAGCCGCCTTCATCGACAGCTTGACGCGGCCACGGTCATCGGTTTCAAGAACCTTGACGCGCACAACTTGGCCTTCCTTGACGTAGTCTTCGACCTTGTTAACACGTTCCTGAGCGATCTGGGAGATGTGCAGCAGGCCATCCTTGCCCGGCAAGACCTGAACGATGGCACCGAAGTCGAGAATCTTCAGCACGGTGCCTTCGTAGACCTTGCCAATCTCGACTTCTGCCGTGATAGCGTCGATACGGGCACGCGCCGCAGCAGCAGCATCGCCGGACGTGGCGGCAATGGTGATCGTGCCGTCATCCTGAATGTCGATCGTAGTACCAGTTTCTTCAGTCAGCGCGCGAATAACGGCGCCACCCTTACCGATCACGTCACGGATCTTTTCCGGATTGATCTTGAAGGTGTACAGACGCGGGGCGTACGCCGACATTTCCTGACGCGGCCCGGCCGCCGATTCCTGCATCAGACCGAGGATGTGCAGACGGGCGTCCTTAGCCTGAGCCAGTGCGACCTGCATGATTTCCTTGGTGATACCCTGAATCTTGATGTCCATCTGCAGCGCGGTAACACCACCAGTGGTACCGGCAACCTTGAAGTCCATGTCGCCCAGGTGATCTTCGTCACCCAGAATGTCGGTCAGCACGGCAAAGCGATTGCCTTCCTTGATCAGACCCATGGCGATACCCGCAACGTGCGCCTTGAGTGGCACGCCGGCATCGAGCAGAGCCAGGCAGCCGCCGCAGACCGAGGCCATCGAGGAGGAGCCATTGGACTCGGTGATTTCCGAAACGACACGCATCGAGTACGAGAAGTCTTCCGGCTTCGGCAGAACTGCCAGCAGGGCACGCTTGGCCAGACGGCCGTGACCGATTTCACGACGCTTCGGGGTACCAACACGACCGCATTCGCCCGTAGCGTACGGGGGCATGTTGTAATGCAGCATGAAGCGGTCACGGTATTCACCGGCCAGCGCATCGATGATCTGCTCGTCACGGTTGGTACCGAGGGTAGCGACAGCCAGAGCCTGGGTTTCGCCACGGGTAAACAACGCAGAACCGTGGGTGCGCGGCAGGACGCCGGAGCGCATGGTGATCGGACGCACGGTGCGAGTGTCGCGACCATCGATACGCGGTGCGCCACTCAGGATGCGGCCACGAACGATGCCGGCTTCGAGTTCGAAGAACAGGTTGCCGACGGTGTTTTCATCCGGCGCACCCTCCTCACCGGTGCACAGGGCAGCGACCGCTTCGGCACGAATTTCCTTGACGGCCTGGCTGCGAGTCTGCTTAACGGTAATGTTGTAGGCTTCTTCGAGCTTGGCGCCACAGACTTCCTTCAGGCGGGCAACCAGCGCCTCATCCTTGGCTGGGGCTTGCCAATCCCATTCCGGCTTGCCGGCTTCCTCGACCAGTTCGTTGATGGCGTTGATCGCCTTCTGCATTTCGGTATGACCGAAGACCACGGCGCCGAGCATGATTTCCTCGGACAGTTCCTGGGCTTCGGATTCGACCATCAGCACAGCCGATTCGGTGCCGGCCACGACGAGGTCGAGCTGGCTGTCCTTCAGCTGGCTCAAGGTCGGACACAGAACGTACTGACCGTTGATGTAGCCGACGCGAGCAGCGCCGATCGGGCCATTAAAAGGCACACCAGAGATGGCCAGGGCAGCAGAAGCACCGATCAGGGCCGGGATGTCGGAATCGACTTCCGGGTTCAGCGACATGACCGTGGCGACGACCTGTACTTCATTGTAGAAACCGTCCGGGAACAGCGGACGGATCGGGCGGTCGATCAGGCGAGACGTCAGGGTTTCCTTTTCTGAAGGACGACCTTCGCGCTTGAAGAAACCACCGGGGATACGGCCAGCAGCGTAAACTTTTTCCTGATAATCGACGGTCAGCGGGAAGAAATCCTGGCCGGGCTTGGCACTCTTGGCAGCCACAACTGAAACCAGAACAACGGTTTCTTCCATGGAAACGAGGACGGCACCACCAGCCTGGCGGGCGATTTCGCCGGTTTCGATGGTGACCTGATGGTCGCCATAGGCGAAGGTTTTTTTCACGACATTAAACATAACTTCCTTTCACTCTCATCACATTAGACAACAAT
>CAMKYP010000009.1 GCA_946477505.1 uncultured Dechloromonas sp.
ATCGTAAGCCTGTTCGTCAAGCTGCACGGCAGCCAGACGCAGACGGGCGAGATCACGAATTTCGTTCTTGCCATTTTCAGCAACCCAGGCCAATTGAGTCTTGGCAGTCTTCAGATCGCCAGCGTCAAAAGACTGCTTGGCGGCAACCATGGCGCCCAGTGCGGCATAGGTGGTGCGACCGAATTTTTCGGCCAGCTCAGCAGAAGCTGCCTTCACTTTCTGAGCATCACCCACGGCAGCCGCCTGTTCGAGAACACCATAGACTGCCGCTGCCTTGGCCGACTGGCCACCCTGATACCAGTTCCACCCCTGCCAGCCGACTACAGCCAGCGAAGCAGCCATGACCACCCCGGTGACGAGGTTGCCATACATCTTCCACCAGGTTTTCAGGGTGTCGATCTGTTCCTGTTCTTCGAGGTCGTAATGCGCCATGCTGCTTATTCCTCTTCGTCCGAATCAATCAATTGGCCGATGATGGCTTCGGCCAGGTCATCGACTTTCAGTTTACGTTGTTCCACGCCCTCTTCGCGCAGGAACTTCAGTTGTGCTTCGCCATTGACCGCCTCATCATCGCCAATGACCACCGCAAAGGTGGCGCCACTGCCATCGGCCTTCTTCATCTGCGACTTGAAGGAGCCGCCGCCGCAGTGCAATAGCACGTTGATTCCCTGGTCACGTAGTCCTTCGGCGACACGGAAGGCCAGGCGTGAGGCTTCATCGCCCTGATGCACCAGGTAAACGTCGGGAGCCGGCGCCGCTGGCTCACCCCCCGATTCCTTGATCAGCGCAATCAGACGTTCGACACCCATCGCGAAACCGCAGGCTGGCGTCGCCTTGCCACCCAGTTGCTCGACCAGGCCGTCGTAACGACCGCCGGCACAAACCGTACCTTGGGCGCCGAGCTTGTCGGTGACCCATTCGAAGACAGTCAGGTTGTAGTAATCGAGACCACGCACCAGGCGCGGGTTGATGACGAAGGGCACGCCGGCATCGCGCAGCACGCGCTGCACGCCCTCGAAGTGAGCCAGCGAAGCCTCGCCGAGATAGTCGATCAGCTTCGGTGCCGCCGCACACATGTCTTGCAGCGCGGGGTTCTTGGTGTCGAGGATGCGCAGCGGGTTGGTGTACAGGCGGCGCTTGGCGTCTTCGTCGAGAATCTCGGCACGTTCCTCGAAATAGGCGATCAGTGCGGCACGATGCTGGGCGCGCTCTTCCGGCTGGCCAAGGCTATTGATCTGCAATTCGATGCCGTCGAGGCCAAGGTCGGCCCACAGGCGAGCGCCCATCAGGATCATTTCGGCGTCGATGTCCGGCCCGGCAAAGCCGATGGACTCCACGCCGACCTGGTGGAACTGACGGTAACGGCCCTTCTGCGGGCGCTCGTGGCGAAACATCTGGCCGATATAGTAGAGGCGGCGCGGCACCTGGTTGGCCAGGCCATGCTGGATGACGGCGCGCACGCAACCCGCCGTGCCTTCCGGGCGCAGCGTCAGCTGTTCGCCGTTCAGGCTGTCCTCGAAGGAATACATTTCCTTCTCGACGATGTCGGTTACTTCGCCGATGGCGCGCTTGAAGAGCGGCGTCGGCTCGACGATGGGCATGCGGATCGGACGATAGCCGTAGCCCTTCAGCCACGAACGGATGGTATCTTCGAACAGTTCCCAGAATTCGGCTTCGTCCGGCAGGATATCGTTCATCCCGCGCACGGACTGGAGAGTCTGACTCATGCTTGCAGTTTCTTCTTGTAGGTGCGCTGGACGTAGCGCTCGATGATGTCCTTGAATTCGCTGGCGATATTGTCGCCTTTCAGCGTCACGGTCTTGACGCCATCCTCGTAGACCGGCGCCGACGGTGCTTCACCGGTACCCGGCAGCGAGATGCCGATATTGGCGTGCTTCGATTCGCCGGGACCGTTGACGATGCACCCCATGACGGCCAGCGTCATGTTCTCGGCACCGTCGTAGTGCAACTTCCACTCGGGCATCCTGGCGCGAACAAAATCCTGTACCTCGCCGGCCAGTTCCTGGAAGAAGGTGCTGGTCGTCCGGCCGCAGCCCGGACAGGCCGCCACCATCGGCGTGAAGGCGCGCAAGCCCATGGTCTGCAGGATTTCCTGCGCAACGACGACTTCCTGCGAACGCGAACCACCCGGCTCCGGCGTCAGCGACACGCGGATGGTGTCACCGATGCCCTCCTGCAGCAGCACGGACAAGGCTGCCGTCGAGGCGACGATGCCCTTGGAGCCCATGCCGGCCTCGGTCAGGCCGAGGTGCAGCGCGTAGTCGGCGCGCTTCGACAGTTCGCGGTAGATCGCGATCAGGTCCTGCACGCTCGAGACCTTGCACGACAGGATGATCTTTTCGCCGGCCAAGCCAATCTCTTCGGCCTTGGCGGCCGACTCGAGCGCCGAGGTAACCATCGCGTGGCGCATCATTTCGGTCGCATCGAGCGGTTCGGCGCGGCGCGAGTTTTCGTCCATGATGCGTGCGAGCAGTTCCTGGTCCAGGCTGCCCCAGTTCACGCCGATGCGCACTGGCTTGTCGTATTTGCAAGCCAGCTCGACCATCTGGGCAAACTGCTCGTCCTTCTTCTTGCCGAAGCCGACATTGCCCGGATTGATCCGGTACTTGGCCAGCGCCTCGGCACAGGCCGGATGCTCGGTGAGCAGGCGATGGCCGTTGTAGTGGAAGTCGCCGATCAGCGGCACGTCGCAGTTCATCTTGTCGAGATGATCGCGGATCAACGGCACGGCCGCGGCGGCTTCCAGCGTATTGACCGTGATGCGCACCAGCTCCGAGCCGGCGCGCGCCAGCTCTGCGCACTGAATGGCAGTGGCCAGGTAGTCGGCGGTATCGGTATTGGTCATCGACTGGACGACGACCGGCGAGGCACCGCCGATTCCGACATGCGCGATACGGGTGGCGCGGGTCAGGCGCTTGCTAACGGCACTCACGGATTATTCCAGAACGAGGCGGGCGACATCGCCCTTGGTGTGCGGCACCAGGTCAACCGGTTGACCGCGCCAGAACAGGCGAACGCCCGGTGCGTAGCCGACGGTCAGCGATAGCGGTCCCTGCCCGGAGACGGTCTGTTCGGTACCCGCGCTCAGGCGCTGGGAGAAAACAACCTTGTTGTCGCGATCACGCACCTCGATCCAGGATTCCTTGTCGAAAAGGAAACGTAGTTGCGGGGCCGCATTCGCTGTTGCGGGCGCCTGAGCCGACTCCGGGCTTGCCGCTCCCTGAGGCGCTTGGGCTGCCGGCGTTTCGGCCGGGGCCAAGACTTGCGGATACATGACTTGCTGCTGTGTTGCTCCCGGCGGGAATACAGGCTCATTTGCCTGAGCAGGTTGGGACGAAGGTGCCGCAGGCACGGCAGCCTGTTCCGCAACTTCCTTACGTGCAAAGGAGTCCAGCAGCGATTGCACCGTCGTACGCAAGGCCGACAGATCCGCCGGCATCAAGGTATAGGCCAGAGCAGCCAGAACGACGAGACCGACGCCAAGCAATACAAACTGCCGGTCGCGGCGAGAGGCGCCCGAGCCACCGCTATCCGGCATGGGGGCCGGGCCGGTATTCTGCATACCCAGATTGCTGACCGGCTTTTCCAACGTACGGTCGAGCTGCGCCATCATGGGCTGCGGGTCGAGCTGCATCAGTCGCGCATAATTGCGCACAAACCCCCTGATGAACGTATGTCCCGGGAGAACGTCCCAATCGCCACCTTCGAGTGCCTCGACCTGGCGCGGCCCCAGCTTAAGCGTCTGCGAGATATCGCCGATCTGCAGCCCCCGTGCTTCGCGTGCCAGGCGCAACTGCTCTCCGACCGGCTTTTCCACCACGACGACAGGCGTTTCGTCGCCCATCGCTTCCTGACCACTGACCTGCTCGTTCATTCAAAATTACCCTTCAGGAACTCCTGATATTCCGTCGATGACGGATAGCGACTGCGCAACTGCGACGCAAAACTACCTTCCGCCACACGATTGCCCAGCTTGCGCTCGATGCGCAACCCCAGCCAAAGCGCCTCGGCACTCGGCGGCTCCATCATCTTCAGCGCATCGTTCAAATAGATGCGCGACTCTTCAAAAATTCCGCGACGATAAAAAACCTTGGACAACTCGTACCGGGCCTGCACGGCACCATCGGGCGACAGTTGCAAGGCCTTGAGCAGATAGTTTTGCGCCCCGTCGAGATCACCCGCCTTCAAAGCGCAGGAGCCGGCGTTGGTATAGGCGCGATCCGGCGTTTCATACAGGGGGCTCTTCAGCGCATTCAGGAAGTAAGCAATGGACTGGCGCTCCTTTCCGGTTTCGCAGAGATACCAGCCATAATTGTTGTTCACTTCCGGATCGTTCGGCGCCATGTCGAGCGCCTTCCGGAAATCGCTTTCCGCCTTGTCGTTTTCCTTCAGCGCCGTGCGCACCAGACCACGAATGCTGTACGCCTGGTAATAGCTCGAATCTGCATTCAGCGCAATTTGCAACTCATCAAGGGCAACGGCGTAACTGCCGGCCTGAAAATACAAGGCAGCAAGCTCGGTATGAATTCGAGCACGATTGCGCGGATCCGTCGTCTTCTGCTCTTGAGAACCCGAATTGTTGTTGAATTGGTATTGCTGAGCATGGACCGGAAGAACACTCAGAACACCCAGCCCGAAGGCAAGCACCCAGGGCTTCAGAGATTGAATTGTCACGATCGAGCCTCCACCAAGGTAATCACACGTCCGGTAGTACGTTTGGTCTTGTCCTTGACCTGTCCGGCCAACTGGCCACAGGCGGCATCGATGTCGTCACCCCGCGTTTTGCGCGTCGTGGTGACGATACCGGCCTGCATCAATACATCGGCGAAACGCCGCACCCGCTCCGCCGGCGACCGTCTGAACGGCGAACCCGGGAAAGGGTTGAAGGGAATCAGGTTGAACTTGCACGGCACATTCCTGACCAAAGCCAGCAGTTCGCGGGCATGGCCTTCGGAATCGTTGATGCCGTCGATCATCGTGTATTCGAAGGTGATGAAGTCGCGCGGCGCCTTCTCCAGGTAACGCTGGCAGGCGGCCATCAGCTCCTTCAACGGGTATTTCTGGTTGATCGGCACTAGCTCGTCGCGCAGCTTGTCATTCGGTGCATGCAGCGACACGGCGAGCGCTACCGGACATTCCTCGCGCAGGCGGTCCATGACCGGCACCAGACCGGAGGTGGATACCGTGACGCGGCGGCGCGACAGGCCGTAAGCGTTGTCGTCGAGCATCAACTTGAGCGCGGCGACGGTATTTTCAAAGTTGGCGAGCGGCTCGCCCATGCCCATCATGACGACGTTGGAGATGACGCGTTCGTCACCATGTACGGCGCCAAGGGCATTATTGGCCTGCCACAGCTGGCCGATGATTTCCGCCACCGTCAGGTTGCGGTTGAAACCCTGCTTGCCCGTCGAGCAGAGCGCGCAGTCAAGCGCGCAGCCAGCCTGGGTGGAAATGCACAGTGTTCCGCGATCGTCCTCGGGGATGAACACCGTTTCGACGGCGTTGCCGTTGCCGACATCGATCAGGAACTTGCGCGTACCGTCGTCCGACAATTTGTCGGACACCACGGCCGGCGGGGCCACGACCGCCCTCGCCTTGAGCTTTTCACGCAGGCTCTTGGCAATGTCGGTCATGGCGTCGAAGTCCGCCACGCCGGAACGATGCATCCAGCGCAGCACCTGCTTCGCGCGGAAGGGCTTCTCGCCCTGCTCGGCGAACCAGGCGGTCAGGCCATCGGCATCGAAATCCAGCAGATTGACGGTCATCGCTTACTTCCTCTTTTCGTGCACAGGGCGGGCGTGGCGCGAAGACGAGCCGAAGACAGTGCACACTGCACGGCAAGGCGAAGTCGACAAAGCCACGGCCGGTCTGAGCATGAAAAGAAATTAGCGGCCAGAGTAGGTGTTCATGCCCGGGAAGAAGAAAGCAACTTCCACGGCAGCGGTTTCCGGAGCGTCGGAACCGTGCACGGCGTTGGCATCGATCGACTCGGCGAAGTCGGCGCGGATGGTGCCCTTGTCGGCCTTCTTCGGGTCGGTGGCGCCCATCAGTTCGCGGTTCTTGGCGATGGCATTCTCGCCTTCCAGGCACTGGATCATGACCGGACCGGAGGTCATGAAGGAGACCAGATCCTTGAAGAAGGGACGCTCTTTGTGCACGGCGTAGAACTGGCCGGCTTCCTGTTCGGACAACCAGGTCATGCGGGCGGCGATGACCTTCAGGCCGGCGCCTTCGAAACGGGAATAGATCTGGCCGATGACGTTCTTCTTGACGGCGTCCGGCTTGATGATGGAAAGGGTGCGTTCGATAGCCATGGGTTTGCTCCGAGAAAGCTAGTCAGTTGAAAAACGGATCATTTTAGCAGACTCGGCGCGCTAGCGCCCGCCTCAACGAGCAGGGGTATTGGGATCGACCGCAGCCCTCAAGGGCTCGCGCAACAAGGCAAACTGGCGGGGCGCAACGTACTGGAACAATTCCTTGCCATCCGCGTCGACAATCACATCCAGCCCCTTGTCCGGATAAAGGAGATGCACCCGCTTCTCGGACACCACCAGGCGCTCACCAGGCTGACCAAAACGTTGCACGACCGTCGCCTCATCGAGATTGACCGTGGGAATGATGCTGATGGCCTTGATCGGCATGGCATCGACGGCACGCAAATCATCCGGGTGCAAGGTGATCTTGCGGGTCGTACTCTCCATATGCTTGGCCTTCAAGGCCCGCTCACGCAAGGCAATGACTGCCTGCTCGGTTGCTTCCAGGGTAACGATGGCGCGCGCCATCACGAATCCCAGCGATACCTGGGCGCAATACCCCTCCAGCGCCCCCGCCTCATTCGGTTCGGCAATAACCGCCACCTCAAGCTCGCAACCCAGCTTCTGCCTCGCTTCGGCCAAGGTGCTGGCACCAGGACGCAGTCCGAACACCATACTCCCCCCCTGGCCATCCAGCTGTATCTGCCAAGGCAGGTTGCTGTTCGGGTCCACACCCTCCTGCTTGGCCACCCCGGGTAGCAGAAACGGAACAATCAGGGCGACAAGGACAAGCGCAATCAGCGACAGGGCAAATTTCATGAAAAGACAGATTCGAAGAGGACGGCCGATTGTGCCACAGCCGCACCTAACAAAAAGCCCCGGACGAATCCGGGGCTTCGAGAGGACCTAGAGGACTGCCTTAGAGCATGCCCAGTTGCCGCGGCAACCACAGCGACAAATCCGGCCAGTAAGTGACGACGACCAGGAAGCCCAGCATCGAGAGCAGCCACGGCCACACGGCAACCGTCAGTTCCGTGATACCCATCTTGGTGATGCCGGACGCCACATACAGATTGAGACCCACAGGCGGGTGGCACATGCCGACTTCCATGTTTACCACCATCAGGATGCCGAAGTGCACCGGATGGATGCCCAGTGCAACGGCCACCGGGAACAGGATCGGGGCAAAAATCAGCACGATCGACGACGGTTCCATGAAGTTGCCAGCCAGCAACAGGATGATATTCACCGCGAGCAGGAAGGTGATCACACCCAGGCCATTGCCCAGCATCCAGTCGGCCAAGGCTTGCGGAATGTTCTCGTTGGTCATAATGAAGGAGAACAGCACGGCGTTGGTGATGATGTAGAGCAGCATCGCCGACATGTTGGCCGAGTTCAGCAACACCTTCGGCACATCCTTCAGGCTCATGTCGCGATAGATGAAGACCGCGCAGATGAAGGCATACACCGCAGACATTGCCGCCGCTTCGGTCGGCGTGAAGATACCGGAGTAGATACCACCCATCACGACCACGATCAGCAGCAGACCCCAAACCGAGGCGCGGAAGGACTGCCAGCGCTCGCCCCAGGTTGCCTTCGGCTGACGCGGGTAGTTGAATTTCTTGGCACGGTACCAGGTGACGCCGCCAAGCACACCCGCCAGGGCCAGGCCCGGGATGACGCCGGCCATGAACAGAGCACCAACCGAGGTGTTGGTCGCCACCGAGTACATCACCATGACGATGGACGGCGGAATCAGTATCCCCAGAGCGCCCGATGTGGCGATCACGCCAGCACCGAACTTGTTCGGGAATCCGGCCTTGACCATGGCGGGCAGCAATATCGAACCGATGGCCACGACGGTGGCGGGACTGGAACCCGAGACGGCGGCGAACAGCGCGCAAGCCAGCACGCCGGCCAGACCGAGGCCGCCATGCCAGTGACCGACCATCGACGTCGCGAAATTAATCATGCGTTTCGCCACCCCGCCGTGCGTCAGGAAATTGCCGGCCAGGATGAAGAAGGGAATCGCCATGATCTCGAACTTCTCGATGCCCGTGAACAGCTTGAGGGCAACCGATTCGAGCGGCACCTGCGTCATGGTAAACAGGAAGGTCAACACGGTCAGGCCGAGCGAAATCGAGATCGGCATGCCGGTCAGCATGAGGATGGCCAGCAGGCCAAAAATTACCAAGGCATTCATTGCTGGTCTCCTTGCTTGTCGGATGCCTGACGGCGCTCGCCACCGGCGCGACGCTCTTCGGCGGTTGCCAGGGTTTCATGACGACGTTCCTCGCCTGAACGACGTTCACCAACCATGGTGTGCTTCATGTCCTTCATGTGCAGGTTATCGTCCATGCCATAGGGGTCGAAATCGACAGGCGGCACTTCATCTTCCAGACCATCGACATGTCCATGATCGTGATGCGGCAGCTCGCCCGTTTTGATGAAGGACCAGGTGACCTGCAGAAAGCGGAAACACATCAGCGACGAACCGAGCGGAATGGCGCTATAAACGATCCAGGTTGGCCACTCCAGGTCAGGCGTCGTCGGCCCCTCATAGATATCTTCGGCTTGAATGCCGAAGGTATTGAAAAATGCGTAGTGCGCCCCGTTCTCCCAGACAAAGTGAGCCCCCAGTGCGGCGACGATGCCGGTAAACAAGGCACCGGCCAGCAAACCGAAGATGATGAACTTGCCGCGCATACCGTCGTCGAGACGGTTGATCAGGACGTCGACGCCAACGTGGATGCCTGTGCGTACGCCATAGGCTGCACCGAACTTGGCCATCCAGACGAACATGATGATGCAGAGCTCCTGCGCCCAGCTGAAATTCAGCGTCAGCAGCCAGTCCTGCAGACCGGGAATATCGACCCCGGCCAGATAGCGGTGCGCCACCGAAATGAAGATGATCAGCGTGGCCGCGCCCATCAGGAACGTGACCAGCAGCTCTTCGAGGTGATTGAGCGCTTTGTTTAACATGGTGTGTTACCCCCGTTTGTAAATCGGGGGCTTTCGCCCCCGACCGTGACTCCCTTGAACCTTACAGGCTGTCCGGCTTGAAACCGATGTCCTTGTAGACCGCCTGAATCACTTCCTTGCCAACGCGGCTTTCCATCTTCTGGTGGACCGGCACCATCGCCTTCTTGAAAGCCAGGCGCTCTTCCTTGGTCGGCACGTAGACCGCGGTCTTGCCACTCTTCTTCACGGCATCCAGCGACGTGTCGTTTTCGACCTTGGCGATCTGGTTGGCGTAACGGGTCGCCTGCTCCATGGCATCGTCAAGCTGCTTGCGGATATCGGCCGGCAGACCATCCCAGAACTTCTTGTTCACAATCACCGCATAGCCCAGATAACCATGCTCGGTCAGGGTCAGATGTTTCTGAACTTCGTGCATCTTCTGGGTATAAAGGTTGGAAATCGGGTTCTCGGTACCATCGACAACGCCCGTCTGCAGGGCCTGATAGACCTCCGAGAAAGCCATGACCTGCGGCAGGCCACCAACCGAACGGACTTGCTCTTCAAGCACCTTGGAGGACTGGATGCGCAGCTTCTTGCCCTTCAGGTCGGCCGGCGTCTTGATCGGCGTATTGGCAGAGAAGGACTTGAACCCGTTGTCCCAATAGGCCAGACCGCGAATACCCTTGGGCTCGAGCTTGGTCAGCAATTGCTTGCCGACAGCGCCATTGGTCACCTTGCGCAGATCGTCATAGCTACTGAAGATGAACGGCAGGTCGAAAACCTCGAATTCCTTGACCCCGAGCGGGCCGAACTTGGCCAGCGACGGCGCCAGCATCTGGACCGCCCCCAACTGCAGTGCCTCCATTTCTTCCTTGTCCTTGTACAGGGTCGAGTTGGCATACACCTCGACCTTGACCTTGCCACCGGTCAGTTCGGCGGCTTTCTTGGCGAACATCTCGGCTGCCTTGCCCTTGGGCGTATCGGCTGCCACGACATGGCTGAACTTGATCACGATCGGCTGTTGGGCGTAGGCACCGAGCGAAGCGGCACAGAGGAACAGGCCGGCAAGCAGTTTGGATATCTTCATATTTTCTCCTCCAGTTGAACTGTCGCAAATTACGACTAGATACAAGTATTACGAAAGGAGGAATCGCTGAGTATTGTGGTTATCCACAGCTGACCGGAAACTGACAAGACGCTAGCAAGCAACGGGCAAAAAAAACCGCCGGACTTGCCGGCGGTTTGTCTTGGTCTATCGCGCACCTAGTGGTGCTCGACGATCGGACGCGGCACGTGGGGAATGACCACATCCGGGGCATCATCCAGCACCAGCTCCGGGTTATCGGCCTCGTCGTCGGTCTCGTCGTTGAGAACGGCATTCATGCGCTCGACGTCAAGCGCCTTGCACCACTTGGCAACGACCAGGGTCGCCACGCTGTTGCCGATGAAGTTGGTCAGCGCACGCGCTTCCGACATGAAACGATCGATACCGAGAATCAGCGCCAAACCCGCAACCGGAACGGTACCGACGGCCGACAGCGTCGCCGCCAGCACGATGAAACCCGAACCCGTCACCCCGGCAGCTCCCTTGGAGGTCAGCAGAAGAATAACCAGCAAGGTGATCTGCTGCGACAGGTCCATCGGCGTATTGGTCGCCTGGGCGATGAACACGGCAGCCATGGTCAGGTAGATCGAGGTGCCATCCAGATTGAACGAATAGCCGGTCGGCACAACCAGGCCGACCACCGATTTCTGTGCGCCGGCGTTTTCCATCTTGGCCATCAGGCGGGGCAGCGCCGATTCCGACGAGGAGGTCCCAAGCACCAGGAACAGCTCTTCCTTGATGTACCTGATCAGCTTGAAAATCGAGAAACCGTGCACCTTGGCAATAGTACCGAGCACGCCGACCACGAAAATCACGCAGGTAAGATAGAAGGCGCCCATCAGGTTGGCCAGCTGGACCAGGCTGCCGACACCGTGCTTGCCGATGGTATAGGCCATGGCGCCAAAAGCGCCGATCGGGGCCACCTTCATGATCACGCCGACGATGCCGAACAACACATGCGACAGCTTTTCGATCAACTCGAACACCGGCTTGCCGCGCTCGCCAAACGCATGCATGGCGTAGCCGAAGAGGATGGAGAAGAACAGCACCTGCAGCATGTCGCCCTTGGCAAAGGCATCGACCACGCTGGTCGGGATGATGTTGATCAGGAACTCGGTCGTCGACTGCATCTTGCCCGGACCGACATACTTGTCGAGCCCTTTGGTATCAAGCGATGCGGGATCGACATTCATCCCCGAACCCGGTGCCCAGACGTTGACCACGATCAGGCCGATGATCAACGCGATGGTGCTGACCACTTCGAAGTACAGCACGGCATAACCGCCGGTCTTGCCGACCTTCTTCATGTCTTCCATACCGGCGATGCCAACGACGATGGTGCAGAAGATAATCGGGGCGATGATCATCTTGATCAACTTGATGAAGGCGTCGCCCAGCGGCTTCATGTCGGCGCCGGCCGACGGATAGAAATGCCCGAGTGCCACGCCGAGGGCAATGGCAATCAGCACCTGGACATACAGGCTTTTGAAAATGCTTTTTTTCACAAGACATCCCCCACGGATTTACAGTGGCGGGGAGTATGAACACGCCCTCCCCACATGCCTATTGTGGTGATCCGAATTGTGGAAACCACGGATGGCTCAGGCCGCGAACGATTGGTATAGGATGCGCACGATGACTACCCAGCCCCTGCCCGGCCCAAGCAGCTCCCGACGCCTGCGCCTATTGCTCGCCCTGCCGAAGTTCGGCATTGTCCTGCTGGTCATCGCCCTGATCGCCTTGCTCTGGCTCCTCCAGCGCAACGAAGTCGAGGAAGAGCGGACTGCGCTGATCAAGGACGTGCTGTGGCTCGAGCAGAATCTGCGCTTTCACCTGAACGGCAGCGAGGATCACCTGCAACAGTTGGCGGTCGATCTCGTTCAGCAGCCGGAGCCGTCGCGCACCTTCCGACTTCGCGCCGCGCACATGCTCAAGAACACCCCGGAAATATCGCAAATCCTCTGGCTGGATGCGACACAGCGCGTTATCGACGCGCTTCCGAGCTCGACATTGCCGGACCAGGAAATCGAGGCCTTCGGCCTGGCCTACTCCCGGCAGGCCTTCGACCTGGCCAAGCAATTCGGCAAACAGACTTACAGCGAGCCTTTCTTTGCCGACGGCAAGCGTGCCTTTGTCGAACTGATGACCCCCATCTTCGAAGGACGCCAGTTGAAAGGCATGCTCGCAGCCGTCTTCCCGCTGGATACGCTGCTCAGCAGCCAGGTTCCCTGGTGGTTCACGCAAAAATACAAGGTCGTCATCATTGACGACAACGACATCCAGTACGCCACAAAAACCAGCGTCGAAGGAAACAGCGCTCAAAGCTACGAAATTCCCTTCGATCCGCCGGGGCGCGGCCTCAAATTGCGTGTCACCAGCTACCAGAGCGGCGAAAACATGCTCCCCCGCATTTTGTCGACCGCCATCATCCTGCTGGCCGGCGGCGTTTTCTGGAGCCTCTGGCTGGTCCGCGACCTGATGCGCAAACGGACGCGTGCCGAAGAGGCCCTGCGCGGCGAACATGCCTTCCGGACCGCCATGGAAGACTCGCTGACCGTCGGCATGCGCGCCCGCGATCTCGACGGCAAGGTCATCTACGTCAACCCGGCCTTCTGCCGGATGACCGGGTTCGACAGCGACGAACTGGTCGGCACCACACCACCGATGCCTTACTGGATTCCCGAGCAAATCGACGAAACCTTCGCCATGCACCAGGCAGTTCTGGCCGGCATGGCGCCCCCCGACGGCTTTGAAATGACCTTCCAGCGCAAAAGCGGAGAACATTTTCACGCCCTCGTCTACGAAGCCAAACTGATCGACGGCAACGGCAAGCACACCGGCTGGATGGCTTCCGTGCTCGACGTCACCGAGCGCAAGCGCGCCGAAGAACTGGCCCGGCAGCAACAAGCCCAGCTGCAGTTCACCTCCCGTCTCGTCACCATGGGGGAAATGGCATCGACCCTGGCGCACGAAATCAACCAGCCACTGGCCGCAATCGCCAGCTACAACGCCGGCTGCCTCAATCTTCTGGCACGCCCCGGATGTGCCACCGACGACATCAAACCGGCCCTCGAGAAAATAGGCGCCCAAGCCCAGCGTGCCGGCAAGATCATCCGGCGGGTGCATGATTTCGTCCGCAAGAGCGAACCCAAGCGCGCACCGTGCTCCCTGAAGGACGTGGTCGACGACTGCCTGGGATTCATCGAGGCCGACGCCCGCAAACATCGCATCCGGATCGAAACCCACATCCCCGACCTGCCGCCGATCCTCGCCGACCGACTGATGCTGGAGCAAGTGCTGCTCAATCTGATGCGTAACGGAATGGAGGCGATGTCGGGCAATGAAGAAGCCGACCGCCTGCTATCCGTGCGCGTTGAACAGGGAGCGCATGAACTGTCGGTCTGCGTTGTCGACCAAGGATGCGGCATTGCCCCCGAAAATCGCGACAAACTCTTTACCGCGTTCTTCACAACCAAACAGGACGGCATGGGAATCGGCTTGTCGATCTGCCGATCAATCGTCGAGTTTCACCGTGGCCGATTGTGGGCAGACAACAACACCAATTCGCCCACCGGGCGAGGTACGATATTCACCTTTACCCTACCTCTGGAAACGTCATGAGTCATGCCCCCGCCCACCTGGTGGACGACGACGAAGCCATTCGCGACGCGCTCGCCTGGCTGCTCAAGTCGCGCGGCCTGCACAGCATCAGCTACTCATCCGCGGAGGAATTCCTCGACCAGTGGACGCCCGAGATGGCCGGCTGCATCGTCCTTGACATGCGCCTCGGCGGCATGACCGGCCTCGACTGCTTCGACCGGCTATGCGAACGCAATTCGACACTCCCGGTGATCTTCCTGACCGGCCACGGCGATGTGCCGATGGCCGTGGGGGCGCTGAAGAAAGGCGCATTTGACTTTTTCGAAAAGCCGGTCAACGACAACGACCTCGCCGACCGCATCGAACAGGCCCTGGCGCTGAATGCCCAGCAACGCGAGGCCACTGCAGCCGTCGACTCGGTTCGCTCGCGTGTGGCGCGACTGACGACCCGCGAAAAACAGATCATGGAACTAATTCTGGCCGGCAAGTTCAACAAGGTCATCGCCGACGAACTCAATATCAGCATGCGCACCGTCGAGGTTCACCGTGCCAACATCTTCGACAAGATGCAGGTCAAGACCGCCGTCGAACTGGCCAACCTGCTCAAGACCGGCACCTAGACTAAACCACCCTCGAAAGAAGCGCACCGTACAGTCACAAATATTCCGGGACAACTCTCTTCCAGGCAGACTGCCAACGCTTCCCTAAGGCATTTTTTTTCGCTAGCATCACGCCAACTTTCCTGTCGCCCTTCGCTGGCGCCCCCCATCCCTACATTCCATCCCATGAGGAAACCATGAGCGAGCACATCCATTACGTCACCGACGACACTTTTGAAACCGAAGTGCTGCAATCGCAGCAACCGGTTCTCGTTGACTACTGGGCAGAATGGTGCGGTCCCTGCAAGATGATCGCTCCGATCCTCGACGAAGTCGCCAACGAATACGCCGGCAAGCTGAAGGTCGCCAAGGTCAACATCGACGATAACCAGGCCACCCCGGCCAAGTACGGCATCCGCGGCATCCCCACCCTGATGATCTTCAAGAACGGCAACATCGAAGCCACCAAGGTTGGCGCCCTGTCCAAGTCGCAACTCGCGGCCTTTATTGACAGCAACCTGTAATCTCCGTAGTCTCCCGCCCTGAAGGTGCGCCCTGCACCTTCAGGCAGACGCGACAGGCAAGCTGTCCGGCGTCATTCCCCTCTCCCAAGCTTCTGCAATCTGCGCCCCGACCTCGGGCTCTCGCCCGTTCCTTAACCGGCGCCACACATTCCCACATGCAACTTTCCGAACTCAAGACATTACACGTCAGCAAACTGCTGGATATGGCCACCGAACTCGGCATCGAAAATGCCAACCGGATGCGCAAGCAGGAGCTGATCTACGCCATCCTCAAGGCCAAAGCCAAGAACGGCGACACCATCTACGGCGACGGCACCCTCGAAGTCCTGCCCGACGGCTACGGCTTTCTCCGCTCGGCCGATACGTCCTACCTGGCCAATCCGGATGACATCTACGTCTCCCCGTCGCAGGTCCGCCGCTTCAATCTGCGCACCGGCGACACCATTGCCGGCGAGATCCGCACCCCCAAGGACGGCGAGCGCTACGTCGCGCTGACCAAGCTCGACAGCATCAACGGCTTCCCGCCTGAAGCCAACAAGAACAAGATCATGTTCGAGAACCTGACGCCGCTGCACCCGACGCGTCACCTGCGTCTCGAGCGCGACATCAAGTCCGACGAAAACATCACCAGCCGTGTCATCGACATGATTGCCCCGATCGGCTGCGGCCAGCGCGGCCTGCTGGTTGCCCCGCCGAAGTCCGGCAAGACTGTGATGCTGCAGAATATCGCCCACGCCATCACGGCCAACCACCCGGAAGTTGTGCTCATCGTGCTGCTCATCGACGAACGCCCGGAAGAAGTCACCGAAATGACCCGCACCGTCAAGGGCGAGGTCGTTGCCTCGACCTTCGACGAGCCGGCTACCCGCCACGTTGCCGTCGCCGAAATGGTCATCGAGAAAGCCAAGCGCCTGGTCGAACACAAGAAGGACGTGGTCATCCTGCTCGACTCGATCACCCGTCTCGCCCGCGCCTACAACACCGTGCAGCCGGCCTCCGGCAAGGTGCTGACCGGCGGCGTCGACGCCAACGCCCTGCAGAAGCCGAAGCGCTTCTTCGGCGCTGCGCGCAACATCGAGGAAGGCGGCTCGCTGACCATCCTCGCCACCGCGCTGATCGACACCGGCTCGCGCATGGACGAAGTGATCTACGAAGAATTCAAGGGTACCGGCAACTCGGAAATCCACCTCGACCGTCGCATGGCCGAGAAGCGGATGTACCCGGCCGTCAACGTCAACCGCTCCGGCACCCGCCGCGAGGAACTGCTGCTCAAGCCGGACGTGCTGCAGAAGATGTGGGTGCTGCGCAAGCTGTGCTACCCGATGGACGATCTGGAAGCAATGGAATTCCTTCTCGACAAGGTCAAGTCGACCAAGGGCAACCAGGAGTTCTTTGACGCCATGCGCCGCGGCTAAAGCCGCAACGCATCGGCAGCTTTGGCTGCGGCCGACCCTTGGGCGGGGACTTAACTTCGCTCGCGAAGTTAGCCTACGCCGCAACAAACCTTCGGTGTGTTGTGACGCCATGCGCCGTGGCCAAAGCAAATATATTGCAAGCCCGCGTTTTTTCGAGGATAATCGCGGGCTTCCCAGATCGGCCACATCCGCCGGTCGCTCGTTTAAAGGACAAAAGATGAAAGCCGATACCCACCCGAATTACAAAGACGTCGCCGTGACCTGCTCCTGCGGCAACACCTTCACGACCAAGTCGACCATGGCCAAGGATGCCTTCCACATCGAAGTCTGCTCCCTGTGCCACCCGTTCTACACCGGCAAGCAAAAGATCGTCGACACCGCCGGTCGCGTCGAGAAGTTCAACCAGAAGTTCGGCGCCATGCGCGGCAAGGCTGCCGCCTGATCGGCTTGATTTTCGCCGTCTCGAAAGGCAGCCTGTCGGCTGCCTTTTTCATTTGCGGACGACATGCCTGATATTTCCGCCCTGATCCGTCGCGGCATCCGCCTGCCCCCGTCGGGCTGGATGCTGGCCGCCATGCTGGCCTTCTACGTGCTGGCCGGTCTGTTCGGTCGCGACCCATGGAAAGGCGAGGACGCCATCCACATCGGTGCCGCCTGGCACATGCTGCATTACAGCGACTGGCTATCGCCCGACCTGGCCGGCCGCGTCTTCAACGAACCACCGCTCTATTACTGGAGCGCCGCGCTGACCGGCAAGGCTTTCGGCTGGCTGCTGCCACTGCACGAGGCGATGCGCATTGCCAGCGGCATCTGGGTGACGCTGGCCCTGATGGGACTCTATTACGCCAGCCGCGAGCTCTACGGCGAAGAATCGGCGGCGGCCAGCCCGATGCTGCTCGCCGGCTGTGCTGGCCTGCTATTCCACGCCCACGACGCGCAGCCGATGTTGATTGCACTGGCCGCCTACGGCGGCGGCCTCGGCGCCTTGGCGGCCATCGGCCGCAAGCCGCGACTGACCGGTATTTTCTACGGCCTCGCCGTTGCCGCCTGCCTGCTCGGCACCGGCATCGCACCGACCCTGCCCCTGCTTGCCATCGCCCCGGTGGCTTGGTGGCTATCGCCGGATCGGCCGAAAGCCCTGCATACCCTGCTCATCGGCCTGACCATTGCCGCTACGCTGATCCTGCCCTGGCCGCTACTCGTGCTCAGCCTGGAGCCAGCCCGTTTCCATGCTTGGCTGGCGACCGAACTGGCGCCGTTCAACACCCCGTTTTCGTTCACCGGCCTCGGGCGCTTCATCGGCATGCTGCCTTGGTTCGCCTTCCCGGCCATGCCCCTGGCGGCGTGGACGCTGTGGATACGGCGCAGGGAATTGCAGGCACCGAACCTCCTACTGCCGCTTGCCTTCTTCACCCTCACACTGCTCTTGCTGGCCTGGGCCTTCCGGCCGCGCGAAATCCCTGCCCTGCTGCTCCTCCCGCCGCTCGCCCTGCTCGCCACACCCGGCGCACTGGCCTTACGACGCGGCGCGGCGAGCGCCTTCGACTGGTTCGCGATGTCCACCTTCAGCCTGTTCGCGGTGGTCGTCTGGGTCGGCTGGTCTGCCATGGCGCTGGGCTGGCCGACCAAACTGGCCGAGCGCGCCATCATCCTGCGCCCCGGTTTCGTCGGACAGGTTCACTGGTTCGCCCTGGTCATCGGCCTCGCCGCAACCCTCTGGTGGTTGTGGCTGATTGTCACCGCGCCGCGCTCGCCATACCGTAGCCTGACGCATTGGACACTGGGCTTCACTACCTTGTGGCTGCTGGCGACCAGCCTGATCCTGCCTTGGTTCGACTACGGAAAAACCTACCGTCCGGTAGCCCAGGCCATCGCCAAGGCCCTGCCAGACAACCACGGCTGCCTGGCAGAGCGCGGCCTGAGCGACACGCAGATGGCTTCGATGGCTTACTTCGTCGAGATCGAACCGGTAGCCGAGGACTCGAAGGCCGGTCAGGCCTGCAACTGGCTGCTGGTGGTCGGCGACACGCGCCGCGAGCTGGCGGCGCCCAGCGGCCGATGGACCAAGGTCTGGGAGGGCAGCCGCCCGGGTGACCGCAAGGAAAAATTCCGCCTTTACCGCCGCTGAGACCGCGCCCGCCGCCTGACGAGCGCAACCTCGCTTGAGCCCTCAGCCCTTCAGGAAATGTTCCCGGTAGTACTTGAGTTCGTCGATGGACTCGTAGATGTCGGCCAGCGCGGTGTGCTTGCTTTTCTTCTTGAAGCCCTTGTACACCTCAGGCTGCCAGCGCCTGCACAGTTCCTTCAGGGTGCTGACATCGAGGTTGCGGTAATGGAAGAAGGCTTCCAGCGTCGGCATGTAGCGCGCCATGAAACGACGGTCCTGGCCGATGGAGTTGCCGCACATAGGTGAGTGGCCGGCCAGTGAATACTTTTGCAGAAACTCCAGTGCCGCCGCCTCGACGGCTGCCTCGTCCAGGGTCGAGGCCTTGACCTTGTCGATCAGGCCGGAACGGCCGTGGGTTTTCTGGTTCCAATCATCCATGGCGGCCAGCGTTGCGTCGGACTGGTGAACCACCCATGAAGGCGATTCGGCAACCATTTCCAGTTCGGAATTGGTCACGACCATCGCCATCTCGATGATCCGGTCGCCATCCGGATTCAAACCCGTCATTTCCATGTCCAGCCAGACGAGGTTGTTTGCATTGCCTGCCATATAATTGCCCGATTCCTTGAAAACCTCGATTTTCGCACAGCTCGGCTCGACCTTCGTGACTCAGAATTTCACCCAGATCTTTCTCCTCTTCTTCACCCTGACGCTGGCCGTCCGACTGTGGCTGAAATTCCGCCACATTCGCTTCGTTTCGGCACATCGTGCCTCGCTACCCCCCGGATTCGCCGACACGGTGACCCTGCCCACCCACCAGAAGGCGGCCGACTACACTGTTGATCGCAGCAAGGCAGCCGTGGCCGGCATCTTCGTCGACGCTGCCCTGCTGCTCGCGCTGACGCTGGGCGGTGGGCTGGCGGAACTGCATGCGTTCTGGGTGCCGCGCGCCGACGGCCTGCTTTACGGCCTCGCCATGATCTTCAGCCTGATGCTGATTTCCGGCCTCGTCGACCTGCCGCTGTCCCTGTACAGCCAGTTCGTCGTCGAAGCCCGCCACGGCTTCAACCGCATGACGCCGGGCCTGTTCTTCGCCGACCTGATCAAGCAGACCTTGCTGGGCGCCCTGATCGGTGCCCCGGTCATCCTCGCCGTCCTGTGGCTGATGGGTGCCATGGGCGAAAACTGGTGGCTTTACGTCTGGCTGTTCTGGTCAGCCTTCAACCTGTTGCTGATGTTCGTGTATCCGACCTGGATCGCGCCGCTGTTCAACAAATTCTCACCGCTTGAGGAAGGCGAGATGAAATCGCGCGTCGAAGCCCTGCTCGCCCGCTGCGGGTTCCGTTCTTCCGGCCTTTTCGTCATGGACGGTTCGAAGCGCTCCAGCCACGGCAACGCCTATTTCACCGGCTTCGGCAACAACAAGCGCATCGTCTTTTTCGACACCCTGCTCACCCGCCTCGAACCGCCCGAGGTCGAAGCCGTGCTCGCCCATGAACTGGGCCATTTCCGAAAAAAACATGTGCTCAAGCGCATGATCGCGATGTTCGCAGGCTCGCTCGCCTTCCTCTGGCTGCTCGGCCAACTGATCGATGCCCCGTGGTTCTACACCGGCCTCGGCGTCGATGCGCAGAATACGGCGCTGGCGCTGATTCTGTTCTTTTTGGCCATGCCGGTATTCACCTTTCCGCTGACCCCGTTGATGAGTTGGCTATCGCGCCGCCATGAGTTCGAGGCCGATGCCTATGCCGCCGAGCATGCCGCCGCAGCCGATCTCATCCACGCGCTGGTCAAGCTATACCGGGACAACGCTTCAACCCTGACCCCGGACCCGCTGCACTCACTGTTCTACGACTCGCACCCGCCCGCCGCACAGCGCATTGCCCACCTGCAGTTGCAGGGAGCTGCCAGCTGATGGAAGGCCGAGTCATCGCCGCGCACGGCCGGCAATACATGGTCGAACTGCCCGATGGCACCCGCCTTCCCTGTTTCCCGCGCGGCAAGAAAAGCGAAATCGCCTGCGGCGACCGCGTCGATATCCAGCGCACGTCGGAAGACCAAGGTGTCGTCGAGGCGATCCAGCCGCGCAGCAGCCTGCTGTATCGCTCCAATGAGATCCGCCAGAAGCTGATTGCCGCCAACGTCGACCAGATCGTCATTGTCGTCGCCACCGAGCCGGCCTTTTCCGACGAACTGGTCGCCCGCGCCCTGCTCGCCGCCGAAAGTGAGGAAATCGCGCCACTGATCGTGCTCAACAAGTGCGACCTGGCTGACAAACTGCCGGCTGCCCGCGCGCGCCTGGCCACCTTGGCGGCGCTCGGCTATCCGATCCTCGAGCTATCAGCCCGCGACCACGCCGAAGAACTGCGCCCCTGCCTGGCCGGCAAGACCAGTGTCCTGGTCGGCCAGTCCGGTATGGGTAAATCAACGCTGGTCAATGCCCTGATCCCCGAAGCCAATGCCGCGACACGTGAAATCTCGCAGGCGCTCGATTCCGGCAAACACACCACCACGCATGCCACGCTCTACCACCTGGATGCGGACAGTGCCCTGATCGACTCCCCCGGCCTGCAGGAATTCGGTCTTGGCCATCTCGACCGCCACGAAATCGAAAACGCCTTCCCGGAATTCCGGGAATACCTTGGCCAGTGTCGATTCCGCGACTGCCAGCATGACCGCGAACCCGGCTGCGCGCTGACCGCAGCGGTGGACAGTGGCCAGATCGACCGGAATCGTTTTGCAATCTATCGCCGCATTGTCGGCAGTTGACCCAAGCTTCCGCCCTGCGGGAGCAAGAATTTAATAAAGATTAAAGTTGGCAATACTATTACAGTAAGGTGATAATTCTCACAAACTCGCCACTCAAGGGCGATTGGACTTGCGCATGGATATCCGCCCACCGACCATACTGATCGTCGACGATACGCCCGAGAATCTCAGTGTTCTGGGCGAGCTGCTGCAGCCGACTTATCGAGTCCGTGCTGCCAATTCGGGAAAACGCGCCATCCAGATCGCCATGGCCGATCCGACACCCGATCTCATTCTGCTCGATGTGATGATGCCGGAAATGGATGGCTTCGAAGTTCTCGGTGAGTTGAAAGCATCCGGGGTCACGCGCAACATTCCGGTGATCTTCGTCACTGCCATGGACGGAACCTCCGACGAAGAGCGCGACCTCGACCTGGGTGCCGTCGACTACATCACCAAGCCGATCCGCCCGAGCATTGTCCTCGCCCGGGTGCGTACCCAGCTCGAACTCAAGGCGGCAAGAGACTTTCTGAGCAACCAGAACGCCTTTCTGGAGGATGAGGTAGCCCGTCGGATGCATGAAAACCAGCTGATCCAGGAAGTCAGCATCCACGCCCTCGCCCGCCTTGCCGAAACACGCGACCCGGAAACCGGCAAGCACCTGCGGCGGACGCAGGAATACATCCTGACCCTGGCCAAGCGCTTGTGCCAGCACCCGCGCTTTGCCCACTACCTCGACCAGCGGACCATCAATGCCCTGGTCCAATCCGCCCCCCTGCACGACATCGGCAAGGTGGGCATTCCCGACCACGTCCTGCTCAAACCCGGCAAACTGACCCCGGAAGAGTGGGAAATCATGAAGACCCACGCCGAACTCGGCAGCAACGCCATTGCCCAGGCCGAAGCCGACGCCGACAAGCCCGTCGAGTTTCTCGCCATCGCCAAGCTGATTGCCCGCTCGCATCACGAAAAATGGGACGGTAGCGGCTATCCGGACGGGCTGGCCGGCGACGACATCCCGATCGCCGCGCGCCTGATGGCGCTCGCCGACGTATTCGATGCCCTGACCTGCAAACGCGTCTATAAGCCGGCCTTTTCCTTCGAGCATGCCTACCGGATCATACTGGACGGCAAGGGAATCCACTTCGATCCGGATATCGTTGAAGCCTTCGCCCACGATTTCGAAACGTTCGTTGCCATTGCCAAGGCCTACGCAGAGTAAGACATGCCGCTTCGCAGCAGAGCCAGGCGCAACCCTCAGGAGATCCGGAGCATGTCCATTGACGGTGCGGTTTCCTGAACGCAATCCCTCTGCTTCCCCCTCCCATGCCCATCGCCCATTCCTCAACCCTGGGCTCGATCATGAGCCTCGAAGTCCACACCTTGCCGCCGGAGGCGACTCTGCAGCAGGCTGTGCGAAAAATGTCGGACGAGCAGATATCCTGCGTCATCGTCCTCGCCGAGGGTATCCCGGTCGGCATCGTGACCGAAAGCAACATTGTTGGCGCCTTTCACGCCCGTACACCGGGCGACACGCGGGTCGGTACGATCATGTCGCAACCGCTGATCAGCGCCCCCGTCGATCTCGACCTGGTCAGCGCCCGACGGCTGACCGAGGAAAAGAAGATCCGCCATCTGGTTGTCCTCGATGAAACCGGAACGATAGCCGGGATCGTCAGCGACACCGACTTCCGGATGTACCTGGGTAGCTCGGCTTTCCGGCATGTGCATACGCTGGAAGGCATCATGGATCACGAAGTCCCGCGTCTGCCTCCGGAGGCAGCACTCGACAAGGCTATCGCCCAGATGATCGAACGGGGTGCCGACTATCTGATCGTCAGCGAAGGCAATATGCCGGTCGGCATCCTGACCGAGCGGGACATCCCGCGCCTGCTCGCGCAACACGATGCTCCCCATGCCTTGACCTTACGCGAAACGATGAGCACACCGCTGCGCAGCGTGTCAGTTGACATGTCGGTGACGGGTGCGATGGAAGCGATGACCCGTTTCCGGCTGCGACACATGGTCGTGCTGAGCGAATCCGGTCAGATCGCCGGTGTGGTTAACCAGCGACGGCTGCTTGAGCAACTGGCCCTGGAGCGGATGGAGCACGTCCTGCAGCATGCACAACAGGAACGCGACCGCCTTCGTCTCGAAGCCCACCTGCAGATGGCGCTCGATGGCGGGGGCGCCGGAAGCTGGGAATACCAGCACGACATCGACCGCTACCAGCTAAGCAAGGGCGTGCTGCGCATCCTGGGGTGCTCGGCCGGCGCCGCGCCGCGAACGCTGGCGGACTGGATGGAACGTGTTCATCCGGACGACCGGGAGGCGCTGGACAACGCTCACCGATCAGCCGCACAAGGCACGACCGAGGCCCAGTGCCTTGAATACCGCGTACGCCACGAAGATGGTCGCTGGCTGTGGATCGAGGACCGGCGCTACGTCACCGAGCGCTTGTCGGATGCCAGCCCGCGCCTGACCGCCGGAGTCATCAACGACATCACGGCCCGCCAGAACGACAAGGACAAGATCGAACGCCAGAATCGCGCCTTGCGATTGATGAACGCCGTTTCCCAGGCGCTCGTCCGCCATCACGACCAGCCCGGGATGCTGGCCGACGTATGCACCATCATTGTCGAAACAGGCGGCTACAAGCTGGCCTGGATTGGCGAGGCGATGCACGACCCGGACAAACGCATCCTTCCCCTCGCCTATTCGGGGAACGATGAAAGCTATCCGCTCAACCTGAACATCTCATGGGCCGACACATGGAATGGCCAGGGAACGGCCAGCCGGGCCATCCGGCACGGTCACCCGTTTGTCGCCCGCGACGTAGACCCCGACCCGGCCCTGGCGCACTGGCGGGAAGTGGCGCACACCCATGGCTTCCGCTCATCGATCAGTCTGCCCCTGTGGATCGACGGCAAGGTCTTCGGGAGCCTGAACCTCAACTCCCCGGACATCGACACCTTCGACGACGATGAAGTCGCACTGCTGGCCCACATCGCCAGCGAAGTCGAACTCGGCATTGCCATGCAACGTTCGCGCCGCACGCTGGCACACAGCGAAGCGATGCTGCAGGAAGCCCAACGCCTGGCGCGGATCGGCCATTTCACCTTCGAGGCTGACCGGGACGTGTTGATCGGCTCGCCGACGCATAACGAAATCCTCGGCATTCCCCCCGGCGAAGAACTGGACACCCGCGGCTGGCTTGCGTTGATTCACCCGGACGACCGCGAACGCGTCGCCAATTATTCGCGCGACCGCGTATTCCGCAATCGCCAGCCCTTCGATTCGGAATACAGGACCATCCGGCGCGACAGCGGCGAAGAGCGCTGGATACACACGGCCGGACAACTGCTGATCGGCACCGACGACCGAGTCAGCCGACTCTTCGGCACCAGCCAGGAGATCACCGAACGCAAGCAGTTCGAGCAACGACTGAGCCAGAACGAGGCGGCACTGCGCGAAGCGCAAGCCATCGCCCATCTCGGCAGCTGGACACTGGATATCGCAAACGACCGGCTGAGCTGGAGCGACGAGGTGTACCGG
>CAMKYP010000010.1 GCA_946477505.1 uncultured Dechloromonas sp.
GTTTTCGCCGGCGTCGATGAACAGGGCGAGTTCCCTGCCCTCCAGATCAAGGGCGTGCTCGATGTTGAGCTGGAAGTCATCGATCAGTTCGACGCGCTCGCTCAGCCCTTCTTTTTCCAGCCAGGCTGCCAGTCGGCCGAGCAGTTCCGGGCCGATGGCGTCGTCTCCGCGGCTGGGGTTGCCGACGGCGAAGACGACGACGGGAGCCTTCATGAACGACTCAGGCTGTGGACCAATCCGCCTTCTGCGTCGACCAGTTCGACTTCGAGCGGCATCTTGCCCAGCGCGTGCGTGGCGCAGGAAAGGCAGGGGTCGAAGGCGCGGATGGCGACTTCGATGTGATTGAGCAGGCCTTCGGTGATTTCGCGGCCGTGCAGGTAGCGGCGGGCGACGTGGCGGATGGCTTCGTTCATCGCCTGGTTGTTGTTGGTTGTCGACACGATCAGGTTGGCCATGGTGATCACGTCGTTCTCGTCGACCTGGTAATGGTGGAACAGCGTGCCGCGCGGCGCCTCGATGACGCCGACGCCTTCCATCTGGCGCTCGCCCTCGACCATCAGGTCGCTGGACAGCAGGTCGTCGTCATGGAGCAATTCCTTAATGACCTCGGCGGCGTGCAGCATTTCGATCATCCGCGTCCAGTGGTAGGCCAGCGGCGCATGCATGGGCGTACCGCCGGCGTAGTCGACGAATTCCTTGCGCTCATGTTCGGCAAACGGGGTGGAAATCTGGTTGCAGTTCTGTACCCGGGCCAGCGGGCCGACCTTGTACCAGCCGTGCTCCTTGCCGATGGAACGGATGAACGGAAACTTCATGTAGCTCCACGGCCGCACTTCCTCCTCGATGACCTGATCGTAGTTCTGGTAGTCAAGGTGGTCGAAGATCAGCTTGCCGTTGTCGTCGCGGGCGCGCAGCGTGCCGTGGTAGAAGTCGAGGTCGCCGTTGTGGCCGACGAGCGACATGAAGTTGGAGCGGAAGATGCCGAAGCTGTTGTATAGCCCGGGGTCCTGGGTATGCACCTTCTGGATCAGCTTCACCGCTTCGCGCGACCACTGGACGATGTGGTAGATGTCCTTGAGTAGTTCGTCGCGTTCGGCAATGGTCAGCGACTTGTTCACGCCGCCCGGCACCGCGCCGGTGCCATGCACCCGCTTGCCGGCGGTAACGCGGATCACTTCCTGCCCGAACTTGCGCAGCAGCACGCCGCGCTTGGCGGTTTCCGGATGCGCCATGGCGACGCCGACGATGTTGCGCTGGGTCACGTCGCTATCGAAACCGAACAGCAGGTCCGGCGAACAGAGGTGGAAGAAGTGCAGCGCATGCGACTGCAGCATCTGGCCGTAGTGCATCAGGCGGCGCAGCTTTTCGGCGGCGGGGGTGAGTTTCTTCGCCCCGACAATGACATCAAGCGCCTTGGAGGCGGCCAGATGATGCGATACCGGGCAGATGCCGCACAGGCGCTGGACCATGACCGGCACTTCCCAGTACGGCCGGCCCTGGATGAACTTTTCGAAGCCCCGGAATTCGACAATGTGCAGGCGTACTTGGTGCACCTTGTTCTGGTCGTCGAGCAGGATGGTGACCTTGCCGTGCCCTTCGACCCGCGACACGGGGTCGATCGCCACGCGGCGCAGGGTTTCGGGGTGTTGGGCGGTTTCGAGTTGGTAGGTCATTGCGCCACCTCAGTCGTAATGCATCAGGCCGTGTTGCAAGGATGGCTCCCGGCCAGCCAGCAGATCGGTCAGCACTTTCCAGATCGCATCGCCGGAGGGCGGGCAGCCGGGAATGAAGTAATCGACCTTCACCACCTCATGAATCGGGTGCACCTGGTTGAGCGGCAGCGGCAGTTCCGGATCGTTGGGGATCATGCCGTTGGCCAGCCCGGGGCTGGTGTGATAGACCTCTTCGAGAATGGTGGTCAGCGGCAGGTGGTTGCGCTGCGCCGGCAGGCCGCCGTTGATGGCGCAGGCCCCCATGGCGATCAGGATCCTGCAGTTCTGGCGGAACTCGCGCAGAACATGGACGTTTTCGGCATTGCACAGTCCGCCTTCGATGATGCCGATGTCGCAGTCCGGGCTGCAGGTCTTGATGTCGGTCAGCGGCGAGCGGTCGAACTCGATATGTTCGAGCAGCGTGAACAGCCGTTCGTCGATGTCGAGGAAGGACATGTGGCAACCGAAACACCCCGCCAGCGAGGTCGTGGCGACCTTGAGCTTCTTTTTTTCGCTCATGTCACTTGCCCTCCGTCACGGCTTCCGAAATCGGTGCTTTGTCGTACTTGCGTTCGCCGATGGGCACGGCAAAGCCCTGCCGTTTCTTCAGGATGACGCCCACCGGACAGACCTGTGCCGCCTTGTCGGCCAGCGCGAAGTTGGTGTCGCCCAACTTGCCGGATTTGGCATTGACGATCAGGTGCGTCTTGATGCCGCGCCCGGACAAGGCAAAAACGTTTTTCCCATCGACATCGCGACTGGCCCGTACGCACAGCGAGCAAAGGATGCAGCGGTTGAAATCGAGCAGCACGTCGGGGTGCGTGGCGTCGACCGGGCGATTCGGGAAGAAGTGGTCGTAATGCGGGCTCATCATGCCGAGGTGGTAGGCCGTCGCTTGCAGTTGGCAGTTGCCGCTCTTTTCGCACGAAGGGCAGAAGTGATTGCCCTCGACGAACAGCATTTGCGTCAGCGCCCGGCGTTCGGCATTGATTTCCTCGGTATCGCTCTCGACCACCATGCCGGGCATGGCGCGCATGGTGCAGGAGGCGGTGTGGCGGCCATTGACCTTGACCGTGCACAGCTTGCACGAACCGTGCGGCTTGAATTCCGGGTGGTAGCACAGGTGCGGGATGAACACCCCGGCCTTGCCGGCGGCCTGGATGATGGTTTCCCCATCCACGAAGGGAATGGTCTTGCCGTCGAGCGTAAAGGTCAGGCTCATGCTGCACCTCCGTGTTCAGTCGACAGGTGGGCGTTGGGGTCGTCACGCCCGGTCATTTGTCTGGCCGCCGAAAGCGCCCGATCCAGATCGAAGGCCGGCGTGAAGTCCTTCTGGTTCATGCGCTTTTCGTAGGCCGGACGGAACTTGGCGATGGTATCGAGTACCGGGTTGCAGGCGGTATGCCCCAGCCCGCAATGGCTCATCGACTGCAACAACTGGTTGAGCTTCTCGATTTCGCTGAAGTCGTAGGGCGAGCCGGCGCCGTAGTGCAGCTTGTCCATCAGGTTTTTGAGCAGCGAGGTGCCGACCCGGCAGGGGGTGCAGAAACCGCAGCTCTCGTGCTGGAAGAAATGCACGTAATTGCGCGCCACCTCGAACATGTCGCGGGACTTGTTGAAAATGGTGAAGGCGCCGGCGGTCGGGATATCCTCGAAGCCGATGATGCGGTCGAACTCAGCCTCCGCCACGCAAATACCGGATGGCCCGCTGACCTGCACGGCCTGCGTATCTTGCGCGCCGCAATCGGCCAGCACCTGGCGGATACTGACCCCGAACGGGTACTCGTAGATGCCCGGCCGTTCGCAATCGCCGGATACCGAGAGCAGCTTGGTCCCGGCCGAGTGCTTGGTGCCGATGCCGGCGTACCAGTCGCCGCCCTTGAGCGCGATGATCGCCGCCGCGGCAAAAGTTTCGACGTTATTGACGATGGTCGGCTGGTCCAGATAACCGTTGGTTACCGGGAAAGGCGGCCGGTTGCGCGGCGTGCCGCGCTTGCCTTCGAGCGACTCGATCAACGCCGACTCTTCGCCGCACACGTAAGCCCCGGCGCCAACGTGAATCTCGATGTCGAAATCCGCCCCCGGAATGCCGAGAATATTCTCGCCGAGCAGGTTTTCGCGGCGACGCCGGATCAGCACCGCATTCAGGTGATCGAGCAGATAACGGTATTCACCGCGCAGATAGATGAAGCCCTTGGTCGCCCCCACCGCGTAGGCCGCCACCGTCATGCCCTCGAACACCAGATCGGCGTATGACGACAGCAGCACGCGGTCCTTGAAGGTGCCCGGCTCGCCTTCGTCGGCATTGCAGACGACGATGCGCTGGTAGCCCGACTTGAGCTGCGCGTTGCGGCAGGCCTCCCATTTCAGGCCGGTGGTAAAGCCGGCTCCGCCGCGACCGCGCAAGCCGGCGCGCTTGATCTCGTCGAGCACAGCGATCGGCCCGCCCATGCCGCTGGGCAGCCCCTCGCGCCAGGAGCGCATGTTGGAGGCCATCAACCCTTCGTCCGGCGCCCGCGCCCGACCGGCCAGCAGCGCCTCGCCGGGCTTGAAGTCGGCGTTGAGCAGGATGTCGGCACGCCGGATGTTGTCCTCCACCTTGAAGAAGGCCGCCGGCCATTCGGACAAGGGTTGTTTGTTGCGGATCAACTCGGCGATTTCGTCGATGCGCTCGGCGGTCAGTCCGGCAATGGCGGTATTGTTGACCAGCAGCGCCGGCCCCTGGTCGCACATGCCGGTACAGGCCGTCTTGCCGACGCTGACCAGGCCATCCTCGGACACCTTGCCACGCTCGACCCACAGGTTGTTGCACAGGCGCTCCATCAGCGCCCGGTTGCCGAGCATGCGGTCGGTAATGTTGTCGGAAAACAACACCCGGTATTTGCCGCGCGGCTCGGTGTAGAAGAAGGAATAGAAGCCGGCAACCCCTTCAATTTTGGTGCGCGGAACGCCGAGGGTCGATTGCAGGCGGTCGATGGCTTCCGGCGAAATCCAGTCACAGCTTTCCTGGATCTCCCGGAGGATCTGCACCATGTTGGCGGGGTCGCGCCGGTAACGGGAAACCACCCGATCGACCACGCCAGCAACCGCTTCGGCATGCATTGTGTTGAGTGCCACGACAACCTCCCGGGAACAGCTCATGACATGAACAGACTAGCACCCCTAGATGATGGTTTATTGTTCCAGATCAAATAACAAAGCCCCGATATTCAACAAATCGTAATCCGGCTGTGCAAGAATATTGCTGCAATACAGCATCAAATTTAGCTCGCCAAATCGACGATTCAGGAAAAGATTGATGCGGCGCACTAGCCCCCCCAAACCGTATTGGAAGGATGAAACAGCATGAACACCACGAATCCAGCACTTCCCCTGGCCGGCAAGAAGGGCCTGATCACCGGCATCGCCAACGACAAGTCGATCGCCTATGCGGTTGCCAAGGCCATCGTCGAACTGGGTGGTGAGATCGCCGTCACCTACCAGAACGACAAGACCGCCCGCTACACCCAGCCGCTGGCCGAAGCCCTCGGCGCCAAGCTCTTCCTCAAGCTGGATGTTGCCGAACCCGGCTGCCTCGAAGGTGTCATCGCGCAGTGCGGCGAGACCTTCGGCGAACTCGATTTCGCCATTCACTCGATGGCCTTCTGCAATGCCAACGACCTGCACGGCCGCGTCATCGACGCCACCGAGGAAGGCTTCGATGCAGCGATGAACGTTTCCTGCCACAGCTTCCTGCGCATGGCCAAGGCGCTTGAGCCACTGATGGCGCACGGCGGCTCGCTGATCACCATGTCCTACCTCGGTGCCGAGCGCGTCGTCCGCAACTACGGCGTCATGGGCATCATCAAGGCCGCGCTCGAATCCGCTGTCCGCTACATGGCCTACGATCTCGGCCCCAAGGGCATCCGCGTCTTCGCCGTGTCGCCCGGCCCGATCATGACCCGCGCCGCTTCCGGCATCGCCAACTTCAACACGCTGCTCGAAAATGACGCCGAGAAGGCGCCGCTCGGCCGCACCGTGACCATCGAGGAAGTCGGCGCCCTGACTGCCTTCCTGTGCACCGCCGGCTCTTCCGGCATGACGGGCCAGACCATTTACGTCGACGCCGGCGCCCACATCGTCGCCTGATCGCCCCAGGCACCACGGACCCCGCCAGGCATCGCCCGGGGTCCTGTTTTCCCGGACGGTGCGGTTGCCCCCCGTCATGCGAAACAAGCGCGGAGACCATCATGGCTGATATCGAAGGACTGCTCCCCGACCCCGTACCGGATCACCCGCTGTTGCGCGGCCGCAGCGAAATCGGCCGCGGCGAGAGCACCATCGTCCTCGAAGCGGATACCGTCGACGGCCAGGAACGCGTCTACAAAGTGCTCTCCTCACCTACCGACTACGCCTATTACACGGCCGAGGACCGCCCCACCGGCCGCCACTTCCCCGTGGTGTATGCCGACCATGGCACATTCGGGCGATCCAGCCGCGGCTTTCCTTTCCATATCGTCGAGGTCGAGCGTCTCTACCCGCTGCCCGGCCACGGCGAGGCGGCCGAAGTCGCGACCAAGCTGTCCACCTCCTATTTCGACGCCTGCATGATGTGGCGCAACCTGGCCCAGGACATGGGGCGGATCGCGCTGCATCACCTGAACGTCACCCCCATGGGCTGGAGCGACGCGGTGCATGAATCGCTGAAGGCGCTCGAAGTGTTTTCCAACGAATACGGCGCACTGCCCGACCTGATCAAGGCGGACAACCTGATGATGCGCAAGGACGGTACCCTCGTCTTCTCCGATCCGGTCTTCATGGAATAACGCAATGACCATCAGCCGAATTCAATACACCTCGCGCAAGCTGGCCGAGCAATTGCGCGGCTCGCCCTACATGGCAGTGATCTCGATTACCGATCCGACGACGCCGGAGGCGAAACTCGACCCGCTGTTCCGCCACGTACTCCGCCTGTCCTTTTTCGATGCCATTCCGGCCGACGAATACATGCCGGCCCTGCCCGGCCTGTTCGATCACCGGATGGCGGCGCAAATCTGCACCTTCATCGAGGAGTTGCACGCCGCGCCGTTCGAGATTTCGCTGATGGTGCATTGCGAATACGGGGTCAGCCGCTCGGCTGCCGTCGCCCTGTTCGCCGAAGCGCTGACCGGTGCACCGTTGGATGCCCGGGAATTCACCTACGAGGCCAACCAATGGGTCATTGATCTGCTGGAAACGCATCGCAAGGGGCTTTCGGTCAACATTCCGCTGCCGCTGCTCAGCCACGAGCGCCGTCGCGCGCAGCGTAACTGAGCAGCGCGCGAAAAGAAAAATAGGCATCCTCCGTCACGCCACATCCGAAGATCGCTTGAAGCACTGGAGCAAGCCCACATGAACCAACAAACCGAACCCCGTTACCTGGCCAACAAGACTTTCGATGAAATCCACATCGGTGACTCGGCCTCGCTGACCCGCACGCTGATGCCGGAAGACGTCAAGCTCTTCGCCATCCTGACCGGCGACGTCAACCCCTCCATCGTCGATCCCAAGTATTCGGAAAGCGGCATGTTCCGCGAAGTGATCGCCCACGGCATGTGGAGCGGCTCGCTGATCTCGACGGTACTTGGCACGCAGTTCCCCGGTCCGGGCACCATCCTCGTCGACCAGAGCCTGCATTTCGCCCGCCCGGTGACCATCGGCGACAGCATCACCATCACCGTCACCGCCAAGCAGAAGTTCGAGCACAACAAGCACGTCATCTTCGACTGCGTGTGCACCAACCAGGAAGGCCTGCAGGTGGTGCGTGGCACGGCCGAAATCCTCGCCCCGCTGGAAAAGGTGTCGCGCCTCGAAGAAGTGCATATGCCCCAGATCCGCATCGACGACAAGCACGAGCGCTATACCCACTTGCTGGAACGCGTGAAGGGCCTGGAACCGATCCCCACGGCGGTCGCCCACCCGTGCGACGAAGAATCGCTGAAAGGCCCGGTCATGGCCTTCCAGGCCGGCATCATCGAGCCCATCCTGGTCGGCCCCGAAAACAAGATTCGCGCCGTTGCCGAGGAATTCGGCATCGATCTGCATGGTATCCGCCTCATCCATGCCGCGCACAGCCATGACTCGGCAGCCAACGCTGTGTCGCTGGTACGCACCGGCGACGCCGAGGCGTTGATGAAGGGCAGCCTGCACACCGACGAACTGATGGGCGAAGTCGTCGCCCGTGCCAACGGCCTGCGTACCAGCCGCCGGATCAGCCATGTCTTCGTGATGGATGTGCCGACCTACCACCGGCCGCTGCTGATCACCGACGCCGCGATCAACATCGCCCCGACACTGGAAGACAAGGCCGACATCATCCGCAACGCCATCGACCTGGCCCACATCATCGGCATTCCGGAACCCAAGGTCGCCATCCTGTCGGCGGTCGAGACGATCAACCCGAAGATCCAGTCCACACTCGATGCCGCCGCCCTGTGCAAGATGGCCGATCGCGGCCAGATCAAGGGTGGCCTGCTCGATGGCCCGCTCGCCTTCGACAACGCGGTGTCCATCGTCGCCGCCAAGACCAAGGGCATCAAGTCGGCCGTCGCCGGCCATGCCGAAATCCTGGTCGTACCCGATCTCGAATCCGGCAATATGGTGGCCAAGCAGCTCGAATACCTGGCCAACGCCCTGACCGCCGGCATCGTACTCGGCACCAAGGTGCCCATCGTCCTCACCAGCCGCGCCGACAGCGCCGAAACCCGAACCGCGTCGTGCGTCATCGCCGCACTGATTGCTCACGCCAACCGCAAGAACGGAACCACCTGACATGAAACAAGGAATCCTGACGATCAATGCCGGATCGTCCTCCATCAAGTTCGCCCTCTTCCCGCTCGACCACCCGATTTCGCCGGAAGCCGAAGTCTCCGGCCAGATCGACGGCATCGGCGCCGAAACGACCAAGATGGTCGCCAAGAATCGCGCTGGTGAGCGCATTGCCGACCAGGTGCTCGAAGGCAGCAAGGTCAGCCACGCCCAGGCCTTCGACGCCCTGCTCAAGTGGTTCACCGCCAGCCATGCCAACTGGCAGATTGTCGCCGTCGGCCATCGTGTCGTGCATGGTGGCGAGCGTTACTCGCAGCCGACCGTGATCGACGATACCGTGCTCGGCCACCTGCAAAGCTTCATCCCGCTCGCCCCGCTGCACGAGCCGCACAACGTCGCCGGCATCATCGCGCTGCAAGCCCTGCTCCCCAGCGTGCCGCAGATCGCTTGCTTCGACACCGCCTTCCACCGCAGCCAACCGGAAGTCGCCCAGACCTTCGGCCTGCCGCGCAACATTACCGCCGAGGGCATCAAGCGCTACGGCTTCCACGGCCTGTCCTACGAATTCATCGCCCGCGCCTTGCCGCAGCATTCCGGCCGCGCCAGTGGCCGCGTCGTCGTCGCCCACCTTGGCAACGGCGCCAGCATGGCGGCCATGGTGGACCGCAAGTGCGTCGCCACCACGCTCGGCTTCTCGACCATCGACGGCCTGGTCATGGGCACCCGCTGCGGCAACCTCGACCCCGGCGTCGTCCTGCACCTGATGGAAACCAAGAATCTGTCGGTCAAGGACATGACCAAAATGCTCTACAAGGAATCCGGCCTGCTCGGCGTTTCTGGCCTCAGCCAGGACATGCGCACCCTGCTCGCCAGCGACAAGCCGGAAGCCGAGGAAGCAGTCAATCTGTTCTGCTACCGTATCGCCCGCGAGCTCGGCTCGCTCGCTGCCGCAGCCGGCGGCCTGGATGCGCTGGTATTCACTGGCGGTATCGGCGAACACGCGGCCGAAGTACGCCGCCGCGTCTGCCTGCAGTCCGAATGGCTGGGCATCCGCCTCAATCCGGAAGCCAACGCCCGCCACGAACTGCGCATTTCGGCCGGAAACAGCAGCGTCGATGTGCTGGTCATCCCGACCAACGAGGAATGGATGATGGCGCATCACGCGCAGACCCTTCTCGCTCTCTGACAAGAAATTTTTTCAGCCCGCCCCGGTCCCACGAAAGTGGCCCGGGGCGTTGTTTTTTCGGGCTTTTTTGACCATGACATCGTCAATTCAGCAAAGAGGCAGAACCACTGTATCTAGTCAAGATATTGTATCGACCCACTAGATATAGTAGATTCCCCCCATTCGAATACTAGAACCGAAACTGTCGAGAGGAGCCCATCCATGAGCAAGGTTGCAGAACAGCTTTCACTGACCGATATTCCCGCGCCGCCTGAATTCGCCCCCCTGCCGGAACAGGAAATCTCCGGCGAGGTGCTGATCGAAAAGTACGCCAAGGGCAAGGAAACCAACGTCCACGATGTGCGCAAGCGCGTCGCCTGGGCGCTGGCCCAGATCGAACAGGAAGCTGACCGGGCGCACTGGGAAGCCAAGTTCTTGTGGGCCCAGGAAAACGGCTTCATTCCGGCCGGTCGCATCAACTCCGCCGCCGGCACCGACCTGCAGGCGACGCTGATCAACTGCTTCGTGCAACCGGTCGGCGACTCCATCGTCGAGAACACCGACGGTCGTCCCGGCATCTACACCGCACTCGCCCAGGCCGCCGAAACCATGCGTCGCGGCGGCGGCGTCGGCTACGACTTCTCCTCCATCCGGCCGCAGGGCGCCCGCGTCAAGGGCACTCAGTCGCGCGCTTCCGGCCCGGTTTCCTACATGCGCGTCTTCGACCGCTCCTGCGAAACCGTCGAATCCGCCGGCGCCCGCCGCGGCGCCCAGATGGGCGTGCTGCGCTGCGACCATCCGGACATCGAGGACTTCATCCACGCCAAGGATCACGGCGACCTGACCAATTTCAACATCTCCATCGGCGTCACCGACGGTTTCATGGAAGCCGTCGATGCCGACACCGATGTCGAACTGGTGCACCGCGCCGAGCCGAACGGCGACATGCGCTCCGCCGGCGCCTACCAGCGCGAAGACGGCATGTGGGTGTACCGCAAGGTGCGCGCCCGCGATCTCTGGGACCAGGTGATGAAGTCCACCTACGACCACGCCGAGCCGGGCATCCTGTTCCTCGACCGCATGAACAAGGATAACAACCTCAATTACTGTGAAGTGATCGAGGCGACCAACCCTTGCGCCGAACAGCCGCTGCCGCCCTACGGCTGCTGCTGCCTGGGCTCGATCAACCTGACCCTGTACGTCAAGAACCCGTTCTCCGAGCAGGCCGAGTTCGATTTCGACGGTTTCGCCGAAGTCGTCCGCATCTCCACCCGCATGCTCGACAACGTGCTCGACGCCACCCACTGGCCGCTCGAACGCCAGCAGCAGGAAGCCGCCAACAAGCGCCGCGTCGGCCTTGGCTTCACCGGCCTCGGCGACACGCTGGCCATGCTGCGCCTGCGCTACGACAAGACCGAAGCCCGCGCCATGGCTGCCCGCATCAGCGAATTCATGCGCGACACCGCCTACCTGACCTCGGTCGAACTGGCCAAGGAGCGCGGCGCCTTCCCGCTGTTCAATGCCGAGCTCTACCTGTCCGGCGGCAACTTCGCCTCGCGCCTGCCGGCCGACGTCAAGACGGAAATCCGCAAGCACGGCCTGCGCAACTCGCACCTGCTGTCCATCGCCCCGACCGGCACCATCTCGCTGGCCTTCGCCGACAACGCCTCGAACGGCATCGAACCCCCCTTCTCGTGGACCTACAACCGCAAGAAGCGCATGCAGGACGGCACGATCAAGGAATACTCGGTCGAGGACTACGCTTGGCGCCTGTACAAGCATCGCGGCGGCGACGTCGGCAATTTGCCCGACTACTTCGTCACCGCGCTGGAAATCTCGGCCAAGGCGCACAGCGACATGGTTGCCGCCGTTGCCCCGTTCATCGACACCTCGATCTCGAAGACGGTCAATGTCCCGGCTGACTATCCGTACGAAGATTTCCAGGATCTCTACATGCAGGCCTGGAAGGCCGGCCTGAAGGGTCTGGCCACCTATCGTCCGAACAGCGTGCTCGGTTCCGTCCTGTCCGTCACTCCGGAACCGACCGCCGAGGCTGCTGCTGCCGCCGACGCCAAGGCTCCGCAGGATTTCGTCTCTGACGCCAACCGTCGCCTGTCGATCAAGAACCTGCCGGCGCCGGTGCTCGCCAGCCTGCGCTGGCCGGGCCGTCCGAACCTGCCGGAAGGCAACCTGTGCTGGACCTACATGGTCGACTCGCCAATCGGCAAGTTTGCCCTGTTCGTCGGCCACGTCGAACAGGAAGGCCGTGCCTGGCCGTTCGAAGTGTGGGCCAACGGCCCGGCCGAACCGCGCGGCTTGGGCGCCGTTGCCAAGACGCTGTCCATGGACATGCGCGCCAACGACCACGGCTGGCTGCAACTGAAGCTGGAAGCCCTGGCCAAGATGCCGGGCGACGCCTTCGAAATGCCGATGCCGCCGCACGGCGAGCGCAAGCGCATGCCGTCGGTCGTCGCCGCCATGGCCCAGGTCATCCTGTGGCGGGGCGAACAACTCGGCGCCTTCGGCCACGACGGCCCGACGCCGGTCAAGGACGCCCTGTTCAGCACCAAGGAACCGAAGACCGGCACCGACGGCACACTGTCCTGGACGGTCGACGTCAGCAACTCTTCCACCGGCGAAGACTTCGTCCTTGGCCTCAAGGAAATCACGCTGCCCGACGGCACCTCGCGCCCGTACTCGATGTGGCTCTCGGGCAACTACCCGCGCGCCCTCGATGGCCTGTGCAAGCTGCTATCGCTCGACATGCGCGTTCTCGATCCGGCCTGGATCGGCATGAAGTTGCGCAAGCTGCTCGACTACTCCGAGCCGTTCGGCGACTTCATGGCCTTCGTCCCGGGTTCGCGCAAGCAGCAGACCTATCCGTCGACCGTCGCCTACATCGCCCAGCTCATCATCCACCGCTACGCCATGCTCGGCATCCTCGACGAAGCAGGCTTCCCGCTGCAGCAGATGGGCATCCTCGAAGCGCCGGAAGACACCACCAGCAACAAGGTGCTGCCGACAGTAGGCAAGCTTTGCGGCGAGTGTGGCAACCACACGATGATCCGCAAGGACGGCTGCGACTTCTGCACCGCCTGCGGCGCGGTCGGCACCTGCGGCTGATCGTCTGAAGCGTCAAGCAAAACGCCCCGGTCTCCCCGGGGCGTTTTGCTTCTGCCTTATAGGCGGACAAGACCCGACAAAATGTCCGATCAGGTTTTTTCCAGCCAGAACAAGGCCGTGATGGTTTTCGCATCGGTGATGCGGCCATCCCAAACTGCCTGTTTGGCCTCTGTCGGCGACAGTTCGATCACCTCCAGGAATTCGTTGTGATCAAGCTGTTTCTCTCCCACCAGGAGCAGGTCGCGGGCCGCAAAGATCTCGATGCGCTCATCGGAGTAGCCGATGCACGGATGCATCACGCCCAGATACTCCCACTCGCTGGCGGCATAACCGGTTTCCTCAAGTAGCTCCCGCTTTGCCGTCTCGATGATGGGTTCACCATGGTCGATCTTTCCAGCCGGCAATTCGAGGAAGACGCGACGCAGCGGGTAGCGGAACTGACGCTCGAACAGCAGGTTACCGTTAGGTAGAAAGGCGAGGATAACGACCGCCCCGGGATGAACGATGTACTCCCGTATCGACTCCTGACCGTCAGGCAGGCAAACACGGTCTTTCCTTACCTTAAGCAAAACGCCGTCGAAAACGGACTCGCTGGAAATTTCCGATTCGATCAGATGGGTATCGTGCGACATTTATGGCTCCACAAAACAAAACGCCCCGACTGGCGGGGCGTTTTAATTGAATACTAGGCTTGCCGATCAGAGCGAGCGCAGCAGGGCATAGGCACAGAGCGACATGATCACCTGCGGAAAAATGCCAAGGAAAGCCACAGCCAGGCCGTTGACGGAGACCAGGATGCGCATGTCCATGCCAGCGCTTAGCGGGGTTTCGTCAGCCGGCGCATCGAAGTACATCAGCTTGACGACGCGCAGGTAGTAGAAGGCACCGATCAGCGAGAACAGTACAGCAACAATGGCCAGCCACATGTAACCGGCAGCGACGACCGCCTGCAGCACCGAGAATTTGGCGAAGAAGCCGATGAAGAACGGCACACCGGCCATCGAGAACATCAACATCAGCATGATGCCGGCAAACCATGGGCTGCGCTTGTTCAGGCCCTTCAGGTCTTCCAGTTCGTCCGCCTCGAAACCGGCGCGGGACATCAGCAGGATCATGCCGAAGGTGCCGGCCGACATCAGCACGTAGGCGATGACGTAGAACATCGCCGAGCTGTAGGCATTCAGGGCATAGCGCGCATCGCCGCCAACAACGCCGGTAACGATGCCGAGCAGCATGAAGCCCATGTGGGAAATCGCCGAATAAGCCAGCATGCGCTTGAAGTTGGTCTGGGCAATGGCCGCCAGGTTACCGATGGCCATCGAGAGCACCGACAGGATCACCAGCATCGCCTGCCAATCCTGCGCCATCGTGATCAGGCCATTGACCAGCAGGCGCATGACGATAGCGAAAGCAGCCAGCTTGGGTGCGGAACCGATGAACAGGGTAACCGAGGTCGGAGCGCCATGATAGACGTCCGGAATCCACATGTGGAACGGTACGACACCAAGCTTGAACGCCAGGCCGGCAACCAGGAAGACCAGACCGAAAACCATCACGGTCTTGTTGACGCCGCCGCCATACAGACGCTCGGCAATGCCCGTGATTTCGAGCGTGCCGGTGGCTCCGTAGATCATGGACATACCGTACAGCAGGAGACCGGAAGCCAAAGCGCCCAGAACGAAATACTTCATGGCGGCTTCGGTCGACACCACGGACTCGCGGTTCATGGCCACCATCGCGTACAGCGACAACGAGAGCAATTCCAGGCCAATGTAGATGGTCAGGAAATGGTTGGCCGAAATCATGACCATCATGCCGAGCGTGGCGAACAGGGCCAGCACGTAATACTCACCCTTGTTCATCGCCTCGCGGTCGATGACGTAGCCGCGAGAGTAGAACATCACGATGACTACGGTCATGTACAGGAACAGCTTCAGCAGGTCGGACATCAGGTCGTCGACGAACATGTTGCTGAAGGTATAGGTGATTTCGCCGGTACTCGTCGCGAACTGGATCGCAGCGCAACCAATCAGGGTCAGCTGGGTCAGTGCGAAGGTGACGGTGCGCCGGCTGTCCTTGACCAGCAGATCAATCATCAGGATAGCCAACGCCATCACCACCAGAAAAATTTCCGGTGCGGCGGGCAGTAGATTGGGGACAACGAAATTGTCGAACATGTCGGCTACCGTTTATTGAATCTTGCTGATGGCAACGTGATGCAGCAGGTCGTTGACCGAGGCGTGCATGACTTCGGTGAAAGGTTGCGGATAGATACCCATCCAGAGCGTGGCGACGGCCAGCACGGCAAGGATGGCGAATTCGCGCTTATTGATGTCGGTCAGTTCCTCGACGTGGTGGTTGGCGACGTCGCCGAAAATGACGCGCTTGTACATCCACAGCGAGTACGCGGCACCGATGACCATCGACGAGGCGGCAGCGAAGGCTACCCAGAAGTTGAACTTGACGGCACCGAGAATGACCATGAACTCACCGACGAAGCCCGAGGTAGCCGGCAAACCGGCATTGGCCATGGTGAACAGCATGAACAGTGCAGCGAATTTCGGCATCTTGTTAACAACACCGCCGTAGTCGGCGATCTGGCGGCTATGCACGCGGTCGTACATGACGCCGATACAGAAGAACATGGCGCCGGAGACGAAGCCGTGGGAAACCATCTGCACCAGCGCACCTTCGATACCCATGGCGCTGAACATGAAGAAACCCAGCGTCACAAAACCCATGTGGGCGATCGAGGAGTAAGCCACCAGCTTCTTCATGTCGGCCTGAACCAGGGCAACGAAACCGATATAGACAACGGCGATCAGGGATAGCGCGATGACCAGCGTCGACAATTCATGCGAGGCATCCGGGGCGATTGGCAGCGAGAAGCGCAGGAAACCGTAGGCACCGAGCTTCAGCGCGATGGCAGCCAGTACGATGGAACCGCCCGTCGGCGCTTCGACGTGGGCGTCCGGCAACCAGGTATGCACCGGCCACATCGGAACCTTGACGGCGAAGGCGATCAGGAAAGCCAGGAACAGCCAGATTTGCGGGCCCAGCGCGATCGGCAGCTTGTGCCATTCGAGGATCGAGAAGCTGCCGCCGGACTGGATGAAGAGATACATCAGCGCCAGCAGGAACAGCAGGGAGCCAAACAAGGTATAGAGGAAGAACTTGAAAGCGGCGTAAACACGGTTCGGGCCGCCCCAAACGCCGATGATCAGGTACAGCGGAATCAGCGAGGCTTCGAAGAAGACGTAGAACAGCACGCCATCGAGCGAGGTGAAGATGCCGTTCATCAGGCCCGACATGATCAGGAAGGCGGCGTTGTACTGGGCCACCTTCTGCTCGATCACTTCCCAGCCGGCCGCCACCACAATGATGGTGATGAAGGCGTTGAGGATAACGAACAGCATCGAGATACCGTCGACACCCAGGTGATAGTTGATATTGAAGCGCGGAATCCACGTCTTCAGTTCGACGAACTGCATGCCGCCGTTAGCGACATCGAAATTCGTCCACAGCGGAATCGTTACCAGGAAGGCAACGACCGCACCGATCAGGGCAAGCATCCGCGCCAGCGGAGCGTTCCGGTCGCCGCCGGTGGTCAAAACCACCAGACCGGCAACAATCGGAATCCAGATTGCGAGAGATAGCAGCGGGTAAGTCGACATGTTATTCCTTGCTCTTCTGCGAACTATTCACGCTAGGCGCGGTTGATCCACAGGGTCATCAGCACGAAGACGCCGATGATCATGGTGAAAGCGTAGTGATAAACGTAACCGGTCTGGAACAGGCGGGTCACGGTGGCAATCCAGCCGACCAGCTTGGCCGAACCGTTGACGATCAGGCCATCGATCACCGCGACATCGCCACCTTTCCACAAGGCCTTGCCAAGCAGACGGGCACCGCCGGCGAAAACGACTTCGTTGAACTTGTCGAAGTAGTACTTGTTCTCGAACAGCGTGTTGATCGCGGAGAAACGGCGCTGGATGGCAGCGGGGATGTCCGGATGCTTTATGTAGAAGAACCACGCCACGACGACACCGGAGAGCGCCAGAATGAACGGCAGCGTGGTCAGCGAATGCACGCCCATCGCGCCAGCACCGTGGAACTCTTCAGCCAGATGCTCCATGGCCGGGTGAGCATGGTGATCGATAAAGATCACGCCCTTGAAGAAATCGCCATACAGCATTGGCTCGATTGCGAAGTAACCGATAGCCAGCGACGGGATAGCCAGCAGAACCAGCGGCAACCAGACGACCCATGGGGTCTCGTGGGGCTTCTGACCCGGAGCCAAGCCGTGATGGTGATCGTGCGTGGCTTCCTCGTCGTCGTGATCCCCATGGTGTTCTTGATGATGCGCGTCGTCGGCCTTGCCGAAGCGCTCCTCACCATGGAAAACCAGGAAGTACATGCGGAAGGAGTAGAAGGCGGTGACGAAGACACCGGCCAGAACAGCGTAGTAGGCGAAAGCCGCACCCGGCTGACCGGCATGATAGGCAACCGCGGCAGCCTCGATGATCGAATCCTTGGAATAGAAACCGGACAGGAAAGGTGTACCGATCAGCGCCAGAGAACCGATCAGCGAGGTGATCCAGGTGATCGGCATGTACTTGCGCAGGCCGCCCATGTTGCGGATGTCCTGGTCATGGTGCATGCCGATGATGACCGAGCCAGCAGCGAGGAACAGCAGCGCCTTGAAGAAGGCATGAGTCATCAGGTGGAAGATGGCAACCGAGTAGGCGGAAGCACCGAGCGCGACCGTCATGTAGCCAAGCTGCGACAGCGTCGAGTAGGCGACGACGCGCTTGATGTCGTTCTGGATGATCCCCAGGAAGCCCATGAACAGGGCGGTGACGGCGCCGATCACGATGACGAAGGACAAGGCCGTCGTCGACAGCTCAAACAGCGGCGACATCCGGGAAACCATGAAGATACCGGCGGTAACCATGGTCGCCGCGTGAATCAGCGCGGAAATCGGGGTCGGGCCTTCCATGGAGTCGGGCAGCCAGACATGTAACGGAACCTGGGCCGACTTGCCCATGGCGCCGATAAACAGGCAGATACAGGTAACCGTCATGAGCGACACGGTAGCCCACTCGCGGTCGGCGAAGAGGTTGATCGTGGTCGCTGCGAGCTCCGGCGCCTTCTGGAAGACGGTAGCGTAATCCAGCGTGCCGAAATGGGTCAGGATCAGGCCGATGCCGAGAATGAAACCGAAGTCGCCAACGCGGTTGACCAGAAAAGCCTTCATGTTGGCAAAAATGGCGGTCGGCCGGGTATACCAGAAGCCGATCAGCAGGTAGGAAACCAGACCCACGGCTTCCCAGCCGAAGAAGAGCTGCATGAAGTTGTTGCTCATTACCAGCATCAGCATGGAGAAGGTGAACAACGAGATGTAGCTGAAGAAACGGTTGTAGCCCGGATCTTCCTGCATGTAGCCGATGGTGTAGATATGCACCATCAACGATACGAAGGTGACCACGATCATCATGGTGGTGGTCAGGGAGTCGATCAGGAAACCAACCTCGAACTTGTAGTCGCCGCTGGTCAGCCAAGTGTAAACCGGGCCATTGAAGGTGTGCCCAGCCTGGACATCCTTGAAGATCATCACTGAGGCGATGAAGGCGATGGCGACACCGGCGATGGTCGCGGTATGCGCCACCCAGCGCGGAATGACCCGGCAGAACAGACCGGCGATCATGGCGCCGATCAGCGGTGCCAGCGGGACGAGCAGATAGAGTTTTTGCATTTCCATGTTTAACCCTTCAGGCTGCCCAGGTCATCCACATGGATGCTCTTGAGGTTGCGGAACAGCACGATCAGGATGGCCAGACCGATCGCCGATTCAGCTGCGGCTACGGTCAGGATGAAGAAGACGAAAATCTGGCCGGAGATATCCTGCAAATAATGCGAGAAGGCCACGAAGTTCATGTTCACCGCCAGCAGCATCAGTTCGATGGCCATCAGCAGAACGAGAAGATTCTTCCGGTTCAGGAATATCCCGACGACGCTGATCGCGAACAGGATCGCGCCCAGAATCAGGAAATGCGAGAGTGTCAGATTGAGCATGATCTTCCCTGGGTTCAGTCTTTTTCAACCGGCATCTGCAGTACGCGGACGCGATCCTTCGCCTTGACGAAGACCTGCTGATTCGGGTTGGTATACCTGGACTTCTTCGGACCGCGGTAGGTCAGGACGATCGCGGCGATCATGCCGACCAGCAGGATCAACGAAGCCAGTTCGAAGGGATAGACGTAGTCGCTGAACATCAGCGCGCCGATCGCCTTGGTATTGGACACGCCGGCCGGCACCATGGCTTCGGCAGCCGGTACCTGGAAGTACTTGCTGCCCAGTACCAGGCCCATTTCCATGACCATCAGCAGACCGAGCAGCGCACCCAGTGGCAGATAGTTCCAGAACCCCTGCCGAATGCGATCGATATTGATATCCAGCATCATCACGACGAACAGGAAGAGAACCATGACTGCGCCGACATACACGAGGATGATGGCGATCGCCAGAAACTCAGCCTGCAACAAGGCCCAGATGCCGCCGCAGGTGAAGAAGGCGAGGATCAGGTGAAGTGCCGCATGCACCGGATTGCGGGCAGTGATCACGCGAAGGCTCGCAAAGATCAGAATCGCCGACAGGAAGTAGAAAACTCCAGTTTGAAAATCCATCGCTAGCACCTGTTATCGGTAAGCAGCATCAAGTTCGCGATCCTTCGCGATTTGATCTTCGTAACGGTCGCCGTTGGCCAGCAACATCTGCTTGGTGTAATACAGATCGCCGCGCTTTTCGCCGTGATACTCGAAAATGCGGGTCTCGACGATCGCGTCGACCGGGCAGGCTTCTTCGCAGAAACCGCAGAAAATGCACTTGGTCAGATCAATGTCGTAGCGCGTCGTGCGGCGCGAACCATCGTCACGCGGCTCGGCCTCGATGGTGATCGCCAGGGCCGGACAGATTGCTTCGCACAATTTGCAGGCAATGCAACGCTCTTCGCCATTCTCATAGCGGCGCAACGCATGCAGGCCACGGAAGCGGAAGCTCTGCGGCGTCTTCTCCTCCGGATATTGAACGGTAATCTTGCGGGCAAAGAAATATTTGCCGGTTACCGACATCCCCTTCAACAATTCCTTGAGGAAGAGGCTGTTGAAGATTTCCTTCATCGAACCCATTAGTCTCTCCTCACTTCCAGATATTCAGTGGCGACATCATCCAGACGCCGACGACAACCAGCCAGATCAGACAGATCGGCAGAAACACCTTCCAGCCCAAACGCATCAACTGGTCGTAGCGATAACGCGGGAAAGTTGCGCGGAACCACAGGAAGAGGAAGAGGATCGCCGACATCTTGGCAAACAGCCAGAGAATGCCGTCCGGCAGGAATCCAACCGGCGACAGCCAGCCGCCGAGGAACATGATCGACGTCAACGCGGAAACCAGGATCATGTTGGCGTATTCAGCCAGGAAGAAGACGGCAAAGGCCATGCCGGAGTATTCAACGTGGAAGCCGGCAACGATTTCCGATTCGCCTTCCGAAACGTCGAACGGGGCGCGGTTGGTTTCGGCCACACCGGAAATCAGGTAGACCAGGAACATCGGGAACAGCGGCAGCCAGTTCCAGGACAGGAAACTCAGGCCCCAGCCGGCAAACCGGCCTTGGTCCTGGACATTGACGATATCGACCAGGTTCAGGCTGTTGGACACCATCAGAACGCAGATCAGCGAGAAACCCATCGAGATTTCGTAGGAAACCATCTGCGCCGCCGAGCGCATGGCACCGAGGAAGGCGTACTTGGAGTTGGAGGCCCAGCCAGACAGGATGATCCCGTACACCCCCATCGAGGTGATGGCCATGATGTAGAGCAGGCTGGCGTCGATGTTGGCGAGAACCAGGGTGTCGGTAAAGGGAACCACCGCCCAGGCCGCCAGTGCCGGCGCGATGGCCAGCATTGGGGCGATGATGAAGATACCCTTGTTGGCCGTCGCCGGAACAATGATTTCCTTCAGCAGCAGCTTCAGGCCGTCAGCAATCGGCTGGATCAAGCCCCAGGGACCGACACGGTTGGGACCGATACGCACCTGCATATAGCCGATGACCTTGCGTTCGAAGTAGGTCAGGTAAGCCACGCCGAGCATCATTGGCGCAACGATCAGGACGATTTTGACCAGCGTCCAGACGGCAGGCCAGGCGCCTCCGAAAAGGCCTTGTCCGAAATTCATCACTGCGTCCATTTATGCACGCTCCACGGAAATCGAGCCAAACATGTCGCCAAGCGCGGCGGTACTGGCATGTGCTGCTGCAACACGAACACACCCGACCGGCACGCCGTTATCCAGCTTGGCGGCGAGGACGGCCTCGCCGGAACCTTGCTTGACACGAACCATCCCCTTGTCGGCAACACCGACCTGAGCCAGGGTCTGCTCGTTCATGCGCGCGGTTGGCGCGACGGAATCGGCTGTTTGCTGCAGCGCCGGCGCGCGACGCGCCATCGGGTCGGCGAAATTGATCGGCACGTCGGCGATACGCTGCAAACCTTTCGCAGAAACAACCGGCACGACGATGGAAACGCCATTGAGCTCGTTGCCAAGGCCGGAAACGAATTCAACCGCCTTGCCACCAAGCACCTCATCGCGAACCTCTTCGCTCGAAACGTAGGCAAAACCGTCCAGGTTGAGCACATTGCCCAGGACGCGCAATATTTTCCAGGCCGGACGGGCATCGCCCCGCGCCTTGACGACCCCGTTGAAGCTCTGGACGCGGCCTTCGGTATTGACGAAGGTGCCGGAGGTTTCGGTAAAAGGTGCCATCGGCAGCATCACGTCGACGTATTCCAGCGCCGGCGCATGCTTGAAGGCCGACATGTAAACCACCAGGCTGGCCTGTTTGAGCGCGGCGAGCGCCAACTGCGGGTTGGCGCAATCGAATTCCGGCTCGACCCCCATCAAGACGTAAGCCTTGCGCGGCTGTTCGAACATCTGGCGCGCATTGGCGCCGGCATGCAGGGCCGCTGCCAGATGCGCACCGACGGTATTGGCGCCCTCGCCGAGGAAACCGACCGTAGCGCCGGTCAGCTTGCCGAGTTCCAGCGCCAGGGCCTGTAATTGCGCGGCATCGGCCGACTGTGTGGCGACATTGCCGAGGAAGACGGCGTGCTTCTCGCCATCGACCAGGCTGTGGGCGATTTTCTTGCTCGACTCGCAAACGGCTACGTTGGCCAAAGCGGCAGGGACAGCCACGCCCTTGATTTCGGCGGCGGCCTTGACCACCGCGGCCAGCGCGGTTGCCAGCGCGGTCGGTGCAACGGTGAGGCGAGCGTGCAGATTGATCAGCGGATCGTCAGCGGCGACGTCGATCAAGCTGACCTTGGTGAATTTCTTGGCCGCCTGGCGCAAGCGCTGGGCGATCAAGGGATGATCCTTGCGCAGGAAGGAGCCGACCACCAGGGCACCGTCGAGATCCTTGATTTCGGCGAGGCGCATGCCGAGCCACGGAGCACCGGCGCGCTTGGCATCAGCAGAGAAATCGATCTGGCGCGGACGGAAATCGATATTGCCGCTGCCCAGCCCCTTCATGACCTTGCTGAGCAGGAACAGTTCTTCGACGGTCGAGCTTTGCGCGGCCAGGGCGGCAACGGCATCGCCGCCGTGTTCGCGGGCGACATCCTTGAGACCGTGTGCAACGTAATCGAGCGCGACGTTCCAGTCGACTTCCCTCCATTCGCCGCCCTGCTTGACCATGGGCTTGGTCAGGCGCTCATCGGAGCTCAGCGACTGGTAGGAGAAACGCTCCTTGTCCGAGATCCAGCATTCGTTGACCGCTTCGTTCTCGCGCGGCAGAACGCGCATAACGTTGTCGTGCTTGACCTGGACGACCAAGTTGGCGCCGACGGAATCCTGCGCGCTGATCGACTTGCGGCGCTGCAGTTCCCACGACCGGGCGGTGTAGCGGAAAGGCTTGGAAGTCAGGGCGCCGACCGGGCACAGGTCAATCATGTTGCCGGACAGTTCGGAATCCACCGAACGGCCGACGAAGGTCATGATTTCCGAGTGCATGTTGCGGTTGGCCATGCCGAGTTCCATGATGCCGCCGATTTCCTGGCCGAAGCGGACGCAACGGGTGCAGTGGATGCAGCGGCTCATTTCTTCCATCGAGATCAGCGGACCGACGCTCTTGTGGAAGACAACGTGCTTTTCTTCGGTGTAGCGGCTCTTCATCGGGCCGTAGCCGACGGACATGTCCTGCAACTGGCACTCGCCGCCCTGGTCGCAGATCGGACAATCCAGCGGATGGTTGATGAGCAGAAACTCCATCACGCCCTTCTGCGCCTTGACGGCTAGTTCGGAGTGCGTGAACACCTTCATGCCGTTGGTCACCGGCGTTGCGCAGGCCG
>CAMKYP010000011.1 GCA_946477505.1 uncultured Dechloromonas sp.
GCCTGGAGACGTGCTTGGGTGGCTGGCTTGCAAATAGTGTGGGAACGGCGCGGCGAATTGTAAATAAAAGTAAGTCTCATTTCAATTCGCTGTATTCTTGCCGTTCGCGCTGGAGTGGCAGGCATCTTGGAAAAAAATGGATACAAATCGTCGCACAAAGACAATGTGAAAAATTCTTCTTTGGCGGGAAACTGAAGAGCATTGTCAGTCTTGAGGAGATTCCCATGCAGTCCGATGAAGTCCGGCAAGCCCGTGTCGTTACAGATTTCATGATGGTGGCCAGGTGCTATTTCGGCATGGCTCCCGCAGCGCAACCGATGTTGCGTCGGGGCGGTCCATACGGTCGGCTACGTCCGGTTTTCCGTTCGTTGCTGGTTGTCGGCGCGCTCGGGAGCGCGTTGGCGCAACCGGTATTTGCGCTGGAAACGATGCGTTCCACGGGGCTGGACAATGCCACGAGCAATTCGACCGACGGCGGGAAATCACCCGTTTGGCCGGCCGGTGTCGTGGCGCTTGCCGAAAAACCTTCCCATGACTGATTCATTTCAGGAGGAGAACAAAACATGAAAGCACTGAAAATGACGGTTGTAGCGGTAGCCGTTGCTGCCGCAGTGGGCGGCGCCTATTCCTTTGGCCAACTGCAGACGAGTGCCGGCCCGCAGGTCGTGCCACCGGTTGCCGCCGCGCAGAATGCAGCGCCGCTCGGTTCTTCGGTTGCGCTGCCCGACATGCGCGGCATCATTGCCAGCAATGCGCCGGCCGTGGTCAATATCAGCGTCAGCGGAACACGCAAGACCTCGGTCGGCGTGCCGCAGATTGATCCGGATGATCCGTTCTACCAGTTCTTCCGCCGCTTTGGCGGGCAGATTCCCCAGGGCAAAACGCCGGTGCAGGGCCAGGGTTCGGGATTCATCGTCAGTCCGGAAGGGACGATCCTGACCAATGCCCACGTTGTCGAGGATGCCGACGAAGTGACCGTCAAGCTCAGCGACAAGCGCGAGTTCAAGGCCAAGGTACTGGGTGCCGACAAGGCCAGCGACGTGGCCGTGCTGAAGATCGATGCCAAGGGGCTGCCGGTCGTTCGCATCGGTGCGTCGGCGCCGACGCAGGTCGGCGAATGGGTGCTGGCCATCGGTTCGCCGTTCGGTTTCGAGAGCAGCGCCAGTGCCGGCATTGTCTCGGCCAAGTCGCGCTCCTTGCCGGACGGCAGCTATGTCCCGTTCATCCAGACCGACGTCGCGGTCAATCCGGGCAACTCGGGCGGCCCGCTGTTCAACATGAACGGCGAGGTGATCGGCATCAACTCGCAGATTTATTCGCGCAGCGGCGGTTACCAGGGTTTGTCCTTTGCCATTCCGATCGAGGTGGCGATGAACGTCGAGCGGCAGATCGCGACGACCGGCAAGGTCCAGCGCGGCAAGTTGGGCGTCAGCATCCAGGAGGTGAATCAGGCTCTGGCCGATACCTTCGGGCTAGCCAAGCCGGCCGGCGGTCTGGTTTCTTCCGTGGAAAAAGGCGGGCCGGCGGCCAAGGCCGGAATCGAGCCAGGCGATGTGATCATTGGTATTGACGGCAAGGCGGTAAATTCAGCCGGTGAACTGCCGGCGGCCGTGGCGCTGAAAAATCCGGGCGAATCGACCCGCCTGCAAATCTGGCGCAAGGGCAGGTCGCAGGATATCGAGGTCAAGGTCGGCAGCTTCAACGACGAGAAAGTCGCAGCGGTGGAAACGCCGAGCGTCGACAAGGGACGCCTGGGTGTCGCCGTCCGGCCGCTGACGCCGGAGGAAAAGCGCCAGGCCGACGTAAGCGCCGGACTGCTCGTCGAACAGGCCGGCGGTTCGGCCGCCAAGGCCGGCATCCAGCCGGGCGACATCATCCTGTCGGTGAATGGTCAAACGGTGGGTACCGCCGACCAGTTGCGCAGCGCCATTGCCAATGCCGGCAAGAAGGCGGCGATCCTGGTAGAACGGAACGAATCGCGCATCTTCGTACCGGTCGATCTTGGCTGATGGCTGTTTTTTAGCGCCGCCGCGCGCTCAATTGGCGTTCTTCTTCAGCCGGTATTGCAACTGCGGCCGGGTGATGCCCAGGGTGCGGGCGGCACCCGCCAGATTGCCGTCGGCGCGTTTGACGGCCTCGTCGATCAGGCGGGTTTCAAGGTCCTCGAAGGCAATGCCGCTATCGAGGATGGCGTCGATCAGGGCCGAGGAGGGGCAGGGTTCCTTGGGCTGCTCCAGGCTGCCGGCCTGGGTGATCTGCGCCTCGCTGAAGTCGCTGTCGGCGACGTTGGCGAACAGGTGCTCGCGTTCGATCCAGCCGCCGTTGGGGGCGAGGATGAGGCCGCGCTCGATCATGTTTTCCAGCTCGCGCACATTGCCTGGCCATTGGTAGCGCTTGATCGCCTGCATCGCCTTGTCGCTGACGCCGAGCAGCTTCTTCTCGTAGAGCGTGCAGAAACGGGCGAGCATGGCTTCGATGAGCAGCGGGATGTCGGCGATGCGTTCGCGTAGCGGTGGAATCTGGATGGGGTAGACGCTGAGCCGGTAATAGAGGTCGGAGCGGAAGCGCCCGGCCTTGACCGCGGCCTGCAGGTCGACGTTGGTGGCGGCGACGAGGCGGATGTTCAGCTTGCGTACCCGGTCGTCGCCGAGGCGCTCGATCTCGCCTTCCTGCAGCACGCGCAGCAGCTTGGCCTGGGCGGCGAGCGGGAGTTCGCCGATTTCGTCGAGAAACAGGGTGCCGCCGTCGGCGCGCTCGAACTTGCCCATGCGTGAAGTCTGGGCGCCGGTGAAAGCGCCTTTCTCGACGCCAAACAGCTCGGATTCGATCAGGTCGTTGGGCATTGCCGCGCAATTGACGGCGACGAACGGCCCTTGCTTGCGGTTGCTCATCTGGTGCAGGGTGCGCGCGAAACGCTCCTTGCCGACGCCGGTTTCGCCGAGCAGCAGCACGGTGACCTGGGTGCCCGAGGCGCGGGTGACGAGATCGTAGGCGTGCTGGAAACCCTTGGAATTACCGACCAGTTGCGGCGTCTGCGTCTGCTGCGAAATGGTGGTGCGCAGGTAGTCGACCTGGTGGCGCAGTTCCAGCAGATGGTTGAGCATCGAATCAGACTCGAAGTAGCTGGCGTGCTGCTCGGCGTCGTCCCACTCTTCGAGCGGCTTGCCGACGATGCGGCAGTGGTTGTGGCCGCAGGCGACGCATTCGACCTCCTTGAACAGGATGAAGCGACCCATGAAGGCGGAGGTGTAGCCCGAGGCATAGCCGATCTGCGACCAGCACACCGGTTCGTCTGACTGGCCCAGTTCGCGCAGGTGGATGTCCTGCTCCCATGAGTTCTCCCAGAGAAACTCGCCATAGAAGCTGCCGCTGTCGAAGTCGAGTTTCATCTCGATCGGCGTGACGCGGACGATGCCTTCCAGCATGTGCAGTTGCGGACCGGTGAAGAAGGCATCGGGCATCGACTGATGGCCACGGATGCGCTTGGCGAGTTCGGCATCGCAGACGCCGGCGGCGTAGCCCATGCGGGTCAGCAGGCGGCGGGCGTGTTCCTTGCCGACCGAGCCGACCAGTTCGCGGCGCAAGGCGCCGAGCGCCGAGGTATGCATCAGCACCATGCGATTCTCGGCCAGCCAGATCGTGCCGTCCTTTTCGCAAAACTTGACCAGATTGCGCAGGTCGTTCGATTCCGGGTAACGGATGGTTGTCATCTTGTCTCTCTGTCGCGAAGGCTCTCCGTCGCCGGAGGCTGTCCACTTGTGTTTTTGTACTGCTGCCTGCCGTCTACCCGAGCCGTTTTTGCTCCAGAAGTTGGCAATTTTCTCGAGATTATTCCACGGTTTTGTTCGTCGTGGTGGATTGCCCTCGCCACGAACAGGCGTGCAATCCCGATGTCATTGCTGTCGTCGCTGCAGGCGGCTCTCCTATTACCCGGCAGTCATTGAGGGCGCGAAAACGGCGCTCGCGGAGTTGATCATTTGGTTAATCAACTCGAAATTTATTCACCATAACGTAATGATGCGCTGCGGAAAAATGCCTGTCCGTTTTCCGTGATTTCAATAAAAACAGTTGGTTAGCTTACTGGCATGCTCCTTGATAAAGAAAGCCCAGCCAGCGATGGGCGCTGCGCAGCTTTCAGAGGACAGGCGATGAGTCAGCACGAGAAGCAAGGCAGTACGTTCGACGCGGGGCGGCGCTATGTCCGCATCTGCAGGCGTCGGCCGGATGGCTTCATCGAATTCGAGTTTTCGATCGGCGATCCGGAACTGGCTGTCGAGCTGATGCTGCCGGAATCGGCTTTCCACGAGTTTTGCCTGGCCAACGAAGTCATCGTGCTCGATCCGGCAACAGCCGATCAGGGCGACTGGGTTTCCCGGTTGAACGATGCCTCGCGCCAGGGTTTTGAAGACGCAGTCTGAACACACCATCCCGCCAGCGGGAACAACGAGAGGAGACAAGCATGCAGATCGATCTGCGCACCGTGGCCATCAAGCCCTTGCGCCACACCTTCGACCATCTGGTCGAGCGCTTCGGCGACAAGTCGGCCAGCCGCTATCAGGAGGGCAGCTACAACATTCAGCAGGAACACATCTTCCACTACCGTCCGACTTGGGATGCCGACCGCGTGCTGTTCGACAAGAAGCGCACCAAGATCCAGATGAAGGATTGGTACGCGCTGAAAGACCCGCGCCAGTACTACTACGGCGCCTACACCATTGCCCGTGCCCGGCAGCAGGAGGCCGCCGAGTCGAGCTTCGAGATGATCGAGGATCGCGGCCTGGCCGAATTGATTCCCGCCGAGTTGAAGCAGATCGCCCTCGATGTGCTGGTGCCGATGCGCCATGTCGAGTGGGGCGGCAACATGGGCAATTCCTACATCACCGCCTACGGCTACGGCACGGTCATAACCCAGCCCTGCCTGTACCACGCCATGGACCATCTCGGCGTTGCGCAGTACCTGACCCGCATCGGCCTGGTGCTCGATGGTCCGGATGCGCTCGACGCCGCCAAGGAGGCCTGGATGTCCGGCGCCGCCTGGCAGCCGATGCGCCACCACGTCGAGAACTTGCTGGTCCTCGACGACTGGTTCGAGATCTTCGTTGCCCAGAATCTGGTCCTCGAAGGCCTGCTCAACCCGATGCTGTACGACTACCTGGATGCCGACTTCTCGGCCAAGGGCGGCACCGCCATCTCGATGATGACCCGCTTCATGGCCGAATGGTCGGCCGAAACCGCCAAGTGGATCGATGCCCAGATCAAGACGGCAGCAGCCGAGTCGCCCGAGAACAAGGAGCAGCTGAGTGCCTGGGTCAAGCACTACCGCTCGGCGACCCGCGAGGCGCTGGCCCCGATTGCCCAACGCGCCTTCGGCGACAAGGCCGACGACGTGCTGGCCGATCTCGTTTCCGAATTCAACGCCCGCTGCGCCAAGCTTGGCCTGGCGGTCTAGGAGCATCCATGTCTACCGTATTCATCGCCTTTCAAACCAACGAGGACACCCGTCCCATCGTCGAGTCCATCCTCGCCGACAACCCGCATGCTGTGCTCGACGAACAGCCGGCCATGGTCAAGATCAATGCCGAGGGCCAGCTGGTCATCAAGCGCGAATCCATCGAGGAGCGCATCGGCCGCAGCTTCGACCTGCAGGAGTTGCAGATCAACCTGATCACCCTCTCCGGGAATATCGACGAAGACGACGACCAGTTCACGCTGGCCTGGAAAAACTGAGCAAGGAGACTCTCATGGACATGAAAGCCAACAAGAAAAAGCTGGGCCTCAAGGAAAAATACGCCCACATGACGCGCGGCCTGGATTGGGAAACCACCTACCAGCCGATGGACAAGGTCTTCCCGCAGGCGACCTTCGAAGGCATCAAGATTCACGACTGGGAAAAGTGGGAAGACCCCTTCCGCCTGACCATGGATGCCTACTGGAAGTACCAGGCCGAGAAGGAGCGCAAACTCTACGCCGTGCTCGATGCCTTCGCGCAGAACAACGGCCACCTCGGCATCACCGACGCGCGTTACCTGAATGCGGTCAAGCTGTTCCTGACTGGCATTTCGCCGCTCGAATACGTCGCCCACCGCGGTTTTGCCGCCGCCGGCCGCAACTTCCCCGGCGTCGGCCCGCGCGTCGCCTGCCTGATGCAGTCGATCGACGAGATCCGCCACGCCCAGACGCAAATCCACGCGCTGTCGAACTACAACAAGTTCTACGAAGGCTTCCACGCCGGCGCCGCCCACCAGATCGAACGCATCTGGTACCTCTCCGTGCCCAAGTCCTTCTTCGACGACGCTTTCTCGGCCGGCCCCTTCGAATGGATGATCGCCATCGGCTTCTCCTTCGAGTACGTGCTGACCAACCTGCTGTTCGTGCCCTTCATGTCGGGCGCCGCCTACAACGGCGACATGGCGACCGTGACCTTCGGTTTCTCGGCCCAGTCCGACGAAGCCCGCCACATGACCCTGGGACTCGAGTGCATCAAGTTCATGCTCGAGCAGGACCCGGACAACCTGCCCATCGTCCAGAAGTGGATCGACAAGTGGGCCTGGCGCGGCATCCGCGTGCTGACCCTGGTCGGCATGATGATGGACTACATGCTGCCGAAGCGCGTGATGAGCTGGAAGGAAGCCTGGGAAATCTACTTCGAGCAGAACGGCGGCGCGCTGTTCAACGACCTGGCCAAGTACGGCATCAAGGTGCCGGACTGCATCACCCAATGCACGGTCGACAAGGAGCACATCTCGCATCAGGCCTGGTGCACCTTCTACCAGTACGCCCACGCCTCGGCCTTCCACACCTGGCTGCCGAACGCCGAGGAAATGGACTGGCTGTCCGCCAAGTACCCGAACACTTTCGACAAGTACTACCGGCCGCGCTACGAGCAGTGGCGCGAAATGGCCGACAAGGGCGAGCGCTTCTACAACAACACCCTGCCCATGCTGTGCCAGGTCTGCCAGATTCCGATGGTATTCACCGAGCCGGACGACCCGACCAAGATCTGCTACCGCGAATCCGACTACCAGGGCGAGAAGTACCACACCTGTTCGGACGGCTGTAAGCACATCTTCGACGACGAGCCGGAGAAGTACATCCAGGCCTGGCTGCCGGTGCACCAGATCTACATGGGCAACTGCTGGCCGGAGGGCACCGATCCGACCGCCGAAGGCTTCGATCCGATGGCCAAGGTGCTCGAGTGGTACCACATCGAAAACGGCAAGGACAACCTGGACTACGAAGGCTCGGGCGACCAGGCCAATTTCGCCGCCTGGCGCGGTGCAGCCACCCAGAACACCTGATCGATCCAAACCTGTGGCGGGCGCTTGCGCCCTCCTGACAAGCATCAAGGAGACAAACATGGCTGTCAAAGCCCTCAGCGAATACAACTTCCCGGCCGCCGATACGCAGGACAAGTTCCACGGCAACCAGCTGCTTTATGTCGGCTGGGACGACCACCTGATGTTCTGCGCGCCGTTCGCCTACTGCCTGCCGCCGAGCACCCCGTTCTCGGAGCTGGTGGAGAAACACCTGCCGCATTCCTTCGGTCCGCACCCTGACTGGGCCAAGGTCGATGTCGCCAGGATCGTCTGGCTGAAATCGGGCAAGCCCTTCGTGCCCGATTTCAACAAGACGCTGGCCGAGCAGGGGCTGCGGCACAAGGATGTATTGCGCATGCAGACGCCCGGCCTCAACGGCAACGGTACCTGTTCCTGATTCGAGGGCGGCATGAGCTACGAACTGACCATCGAACCCCTTGGCCAGACCATCGAAGTCGAGGATGGCCAGACCATCCTCGATGCCGCCCTGCGCGCCGGCATCTACCTGCCCCATGCCTGTTGCCACGGCCTGTGCGCAACCTGCAAGGTGCAGGTGACCGACGGCGAGATCGATCACGGCGAGGCATCGACCTTTGCCCTGATGGATTTCGAGCGCGAGGAAGGCAAGTGCCTGGCCTGCTGTGCGCGTCTGGAGTCGGACGTGGTGATCGAAGCCGAGATCGAGGACGATCCCGATTCGCTGAACCTGGCCGTCGAGGATTACGAAGGCGAAGTGGTCAGGATCGAATCGCTGACGCCGACGATCAAGGGTATCTGGCTCAAGCTGGACCGGCCGATGCGCTTCCAGGCCGGCCAGTACGTCAATCTGGAAATCGATACCCTGGGCGGCCAGTCGCGCGCCTTCTCGCTGGCCAATGCGCCGCAGACCGACGATGTCGTCGAGCTCAACGTGCGCATCGTGCCGGGCGGCCAGGTCACGACCTGGCTGCACGAGCAACTGAAGGTCGGCGACCGGCTCAAGTTGAGCGGCCCGTACGGGCGTTTCTTCGTCAAGAAATCGGCCAACGTCCCGCTGATCTTCATGGCTGGCGGCTCAGGCCTGTCCAGCCCGAAATCGATGATCGAGGACCTGCTCAGCGAAGGCTGCGAACTGCCGATGACGCTCGTCTACGGCCAGCGCAGCCGCGCCGAGCTGTATTACGACGCCGAATTCCGGGCGCTTGCCGAGAAATACCCGAACTTCACCTACGTGCCTTCGCTCTCCGAGGAGCCGGCCGGTTCCGACTGGGACGGGGCGCGCGGTTTCGTGCATGAAGCGGCCAAGGCGCACTTCGCCAATGATTTCCGCGGCCACAAGGCCTACCTGTGCGGCCCGCCGGCGATGATCGAAGCGTGCATCACGGCGCTGATCCAGGGGCGGCTGTTCGAGCGCGACATCTACATGGAGAAATTCTTCTCCGCGGCCGATGCCTCGCAGCAGCTGAAAAGCCCGCTGTTCAAGAACATCTGAGCGGGTGAGGGAGCGGCGATGGTCTATTTCAACGTGCTGATCGAGGAAACCGGCGAAACCTATCGCTGTTCCCCACAGGAGTCGCTGCTGGCCGGCATGGAGCGCCTGGGCAAGAAAGGCATTCCGGTCGGTTGTCGCGGTGGCGGCTGTGGCGTGTGCAAGGTGGCGATCGTCTCGGGCAGCTACCTCAAGCGGGTGATGAGCCGCGACTACGTCAGCGTCGAGGACGAGGCGGCGGGGCGCGTGCTGGCCTGCCGGGTACGGCCGACCAGCGATATCACCCTGAAGGTGCTGGGCAAGATGGCGAAGAACGTCTGCCGTACCGGGCAGGCCGCGTCGGCAGCGGCGTAGGGCGGAGCCGGCGGAAATGAGCGCTCAGGCTTGCCGTTTTTCGTTCGGTTGGTCGGCCTGAATCGCCTGGATGGAACGGAAGGTCAGGCGGATGTGCTCGGACAGGATGTCGGCGGCCTTGTCGGCGTCGCGGTTCATGGCGGCATGAAGCAGGGCTTCGTGTTCGACATGGATATCCCGCGGAATGGGTTGCAGGTAGAGCGACATGCGCCGATAGCGTTCGGCCTGCTGATAGAGGATGGACAGGAAATGCTTCAGCCAGCGCGACGGACAGGCGGCAATCAGCACTTCGTGGAAGATGCGGTTGCGCTCCTCCCATTCTTCCCGGTCTTCGCTGCCGATGCGTTTTTCCTCGGCCTTGGCCAGACGGTGGAAGGCGGCCAGCAAACTGGCCTCCCAGGCATCGTCGCCCATGGCGATGGACTGGCGCAGGGCGTTGCATTCGAGCATGACGCGGGTCTGGGTGATGTCCTCGAAGTCCTTGAGCGACACCGGGGCGACGCGAAAGCCGCGTTGCCCCTGGCTGACTACAAGGGCATCGGAGATGAGCAGGGAGAGCGCCTCGCGCAGGGTGCCGGCCCCGACGCCGTAGTTGTCCTTGAGGTGTTCGACGCGGAGCTTCTCGCCCGGCGCCAGGCGGCCCTCGATGATGTCCCGGCGCAGGGCGCGGTAGGCCGATTCGACCAGGGTTTTCGGTTCGGTGGCGAGGCCTTCGGCAGGTGCGCTGATGTTCATGATGTTTGCTTATGGGTGAGACCGCGTTTGCAAAATTCTAACCTGATATCAGGGATTTTCGGTTGAAATTAAAAATCTCGAGAAAAATTGTTGACATCGAGATTGGTAGTAAATATCGTTATAGTAAATCGATTGCATGCATTTCGATGCAGTCACCCCACTCGAAAAAACAGGAGAAGACAAATGGCAATGACTGGCGTACTTCGTCCCGGACACGCGCAGATGCGGGTTCTCGACATGGAAGAAAGCGTGGCGTTTTATTCGAAGGTGCTGGGCCTGATCGAAACCGGTCGCGATGCCCAGGGCCGCGTCTATTTCAAGACCTGGGAAGAGCGCGATCACAGCAGCGTGATCCTGCGTCAGGCCGATACCGCCGGTATCGATTTCTTCGCCTTCAAGGTCGATAGCGACGCGACGCTGGCCAAGCTGGAGAAGGACCTGAACGCCTACGGCGTCGCCACCAAGCGCATCCCGGCTGGCGAATTGCTGGAAACCGGCGAGCGCGTGCGCTTCACGCTGCCGACCGGCCACGACATCGAGTTGTATGCCCACAAGACCGCCATCGGCAACGAGATGGGCGAACTGAACCCGGAAGCCTGGTGCGCCAACGCCGAAAAGGGCATCGCGCCGATCCGCCTCGACCATGCGCTGCTCTACGGTCCGGATATCGAGAAGGCGCAGGCCATCCTGCAGGACGTGCTCGGCTTCTATCTCGTCGAACACATCGCCCTCGACGACAACCAGGATCTGGCCATCTGGCTGTCGTGCTCGACCAAGGCCCACGACATTGCGTTCGTCCGCCATCCGGAGCCGGGCAAGCTGCACCACGTTTCCTTCCTGCTCGAAACCTGGGAGCAGGTGCTGCGCGCCGCCGACATCATGTCGATGAACCGCGTCTCCATCGACATCGGCCCGACCCGCCACGGTGTGACGCGCGGCACGACGATCTACGCCTTCGACCCCAACGGCAACCGCTTTGAAACTTTCTGCGGCGGCAACTACGCCTACCCAGACCAGAAGCCGACCAAGTGGACGATGGATGAAGTCGGCGCCGCCGTGTTCTACCACGACCGCAAGCTGAACGATCGCTTCCTGACGGTGGTGACCTGATGCAAGTCGCCGTCAGCTTACCGGGCATCACGGCCGAGGCGGCCTCCGCCGCCTGTACGGCGGCGGTTGCCTTCGCAGCGGCCAGGGGGTGGAAGATCAATGTCGCGGTCGTCGACCGCGGCGGCAACCTGATGGCTTTCCTGCGCCAGCCGGGCGCCTACATCCACTCCATCGACATCGCCATCGACAAGGCCTACACGTCGGCCAGCTTCGGCTTCCCGACCAAGGCGTGGATGGGCGCCATCGGGCACGACGACGGCATGAAGTTCGGCTTCTCCAACCAGCCGCGCCTCATCGTGTTCGGTGGCGGCTTGCCGGTGCCGGGCGAGGGGGGCGAGTGGATCGGCGGTATCGGCGTCTCCGGCGCCTCCGAGTCCGAGGACGAGGCGTGCGCGCGTGCGGGGCTGGCCGCCATCGGGCTGGCCTGAATCCGGCAGAACAGCAAACCCAACAAGGATAACAAGGGCAATGAAACAAATCCTGAACTTCATTAACGGCGAATTCGTCGCAACCGACCGGCAGTTCGAGAAACGCACGCCGATCGACAACAGCCTGATCGGCCTGGTGCACGAGGCGGGCAGGGCCGAGGTAGATGCCGCAGTGAAGGCTGCGCGCGCGGCGCTGGAAGGGCCATGGGGCAAGATGACCGTGAGCGAGCGCACCGACATCCTGAACAAGGTGGCCGACGAGATCAATCGCCGTTTCGACGAATTCCTCGACGCCGAATGCGCCGACACCGGCAAGCCGAAGAGCCTTGCCTCGCACATCGATATTCCGCGCGGTGCGGCCAATTTCAAGATTTTCGCCGACGTGATCAAGAATGCGCCGACCGAATTCTTCGAAATGGCGACGCCGGACGGCAGGGGGGCCATCAACTACGCCATGCGTCGCCCGGTCGGCGTGGTCGGCGTCGTCTGCCCGTGGAATCTGCCGCTGCTGCTGATGACATGGAAAGTCGGCCCGGCACTGGCCTGCGGCAACACCGTTGTCGTCAAGCCGTCGGAAGAAACACCGTCTACCGCCACCCTGCTTGGCGAGGTGATGAATGCTTGCGGCGTGCCCAAGGGCGTCTACAACGTCGTGCATGGTTTCGGCCCGAACTCGGCCGGCGAATTCCTGACCACCCACCAGAACGTCAACGCCATCACCTTCACCGGCGAAACGCGTACCGGCGCCGCCATCATGAAGGCCGCCGCCGACGGCGCCCGCCCGGTATCGCTGGAAATGGGGGGCAAGAACCCGGCCATCGTCTTTGCCGACGCCAATCTCGACGTTGCCATCGAAGCCACGCTGCGTTCCTGTTTCTCGAACTGCGGCCAGGTATGCCTGGGCACCGAACGCGTCTATGTCGAACGTCCCTTCTTCGACACCTTTGTCGCCGCGTTGAAGGCCGGTGCCGAGAAGCTCAAGTTGGGCGTGCCCGGCGACCCGGGGGCCAACATGGGGCCGCTGGTCAGCCAGGAGCACCGCGCCAAGGTGCTGTCCTACTACAAGAAGGCGGTCGACGAAGGCGCCACCGTCGTCACCGGCGGCGGCATTCCCGACATGCCCGGCGAACTGGCCAACGGCGCCTGGGTACAGCCGACCATCTGGACCGGTCTGGACGACAACGCCGCCGTCGTGCGCGAGGAAATCTTCGGGCCGTGCACGACGATCATGCCCTTCGACAGCGAGGACGAAGTGATCCGGCGCGCCAACGACACGACCTACGGCCTGGCCGCGTCGATCTTCACGCAGGACGTCAATCGCGCCCACCGCGTGGCCGGCAGGATCGAGGCCGGTCTGGTCTGGGTGAACAGCTGGTTCCTGCGCGATTTGCGCACCCCGTTCGGCGGCGCCAAGCAGTCCGGCATCGGCCGCGAGGGCGGCGTGCATTCGCTGGAGTTCTACACCGAGCTCAAGAACGTCTGCGTGAAGCTCTAGACCGACATTTCGCTGATTGAACCAAGGATACAAACGATGGAACAAGCCCAAATCAAGCAACTCGGCGACGAGCTTTACGAAGCGCTGGCGGCCGGCCGGACGGTCAGCCCGCTGACCTCTCGCGGCTTCGATATCAGCATCGAGGACGCCTACCACATCCAGCAGCAGATGCTGTCGCGGCGCCTGGAGAAGGGCGAGCGCGTCATCGGCAAGAAGATCGGCGTCACCAGCAAGGCGGTGATGAACATGCTCGGCGTGCATCAGCCGGACTTCGGCTACCTGCTCGACGGCATGGTGTACAACGAAGGCGAGTCGATCGACATGTCGACGCTGATCCAGCCGAAAGCCGAGGGCGAGATCGCCTTCCTGCTCAAGAAGGACTTGCAGGGCCCGGGCGTCACCGCCGCCGATGTGCTGGCCGCGACGGAAGGCGTCATGGCCTGCTTCGAGATCGTCGATTCGCGCATCACCGACTGGAAGATCAAGATCCAGGACACCGTGGCCGACAACGCGTCCTGCGGCGTTTTCGTGCTCGGCGACCAGCTGGTCGATATCAGCAAGGTCGACCTCGGTCTGTGCGGCATGGTGCTCGAGAAGAACGGCGAAATCGTCGTCACCGGTGCGGGCGCCGCCACCATGGGCCACCCGGTCAATGCCATGGTCTGGCTGGCCAACACGCTGGGCCGCCTGGGCATCACCCTGAAGGCCGGCGATATCGTGCTGTCCGGGGCGATGGGGGCGATGGTGCCGGTGGCCAAGGGCGACAGCCTGCGTGTCACCATCGGCGGCATCGGCGGCTGCTCGGTACGCTTCGTCTGAGCGGAACGCCCGACATGGACCTCCAGATTTCCGGCAAGACCGCTGTCGTCAGCGGTTCCACCGCCGGCATCGGTTTTGCCATCGCCTGCGAATTGGCCCGCGAAGGCGTGCGCGTGGTGATCAACGGCCGCCGCCAGGACAGCGTCGATGCGGCACTGGCGCGTTTGCGTTCGCTGGTCGGCGGTGCCGCGGTCAGCGGCGTCGCCGCCGACCTGTCGGACGCAGCGGGTTGCCAGCGCCTGTTCGATGCCTGCCCGCAGGCCGACATCCTGGTCAACAACCTCGGCATCTTCGATCCGTCGCCCTTCGCCTCCATTCCGGACAGCGAGTGGCAGCGCTTCTTCGATACCAACGTGATGAGCGGCGTGCGACTGGCGCGTCACTACCTGTCGGCCATGAAGGCCGCCCGCTGGGGGCGCGTCGTGTTCATTTCCAGCGAGTCCGGCATCAATACGCCGGGCGAGATGGTGCATTACGGCATGACCAAGTCGGCCCAGCTGGCGGTGTCGCGTGGCCTGGCGCAGAGCTGCGCCGGCACCGGCGTCACGGTCAACGCCGTGCTGCCCGGCCCGACCCGTTCGGAAGGCGTCGCCGACTTCTTCGGCAAGCTGGCTGCCGAGTCCGGCATCGGCCTCGATGCAATGGAGCGCCGTTTCTTCGCCGAAGGCCGTCCCTCCTCGATTATCAAACGCATGATCGGTCCCGCCGAAGTCGCCGCCTTGGTCGCCTACGTGTGCAGCGCCCGTGCTGCCGCGACGACCGGCGCTGCACTGCGCGTCGATGGCGGCATCGTTTCCACCATTTGTTGAATAGCCCCACAAGGAACATTCCATGACCCAGAAAATCAAATGCGCGCTGATCGGCCCGGGCAACATCGGCACCGATCTGTTGTACAAATTGAAGCGCAGTCCCTTCCTCGAACCGGTGTGGATGGTCGGCATCGATCCGGAATCCGAAGGCCTGAAGCGCGCCGCCGAGATGGGCCTCAAGGTCACCGCCGACGGTGTCGACGGCCTGCTGCCGCATGTGCTGGCCGACGGCGTCCAGATCGCCTTCGACGCCACCTCGGCCTACGTCCATGCCGAGAACACCCGCAAGCTCAACGCCCTCGGTGTCCTGATGATCGACCTCACGCCGGCCGCCATCGGCCCCTACTGCGTCCCGCCGGTCAACCTCAAGGAGCACGTCGGCAAGCGTGAAATGAACGTCAACATGGTCACCTGCGGCGGCCAGGCCACCATTCCCATGGTTGCCGCCGTCTCCCGCGTCCAGCCGGTCGCCTACGGCGAAATCGTCGCCACCGTGTCGTCGAAGAGCGCCGGCCCCGGCACGCGCAAGAACATCGACGAATTCACCCGTACCACCGCCGGTGCCGTCGAGAAGGTTGGCGGCGCAAAAAAAGGCAAGGCGATCATCATCATCAACCCGGCCGAACCGCCGCTGATCATGCGCGACACCGTGCATTGCTTGACCGAAACGGCACCGGATCAGGAAAAGATCACCGAATCCATCCACGCCATGATCAAGGAAGTCCAGAAATACGTCCCGGGCTACCGCCTGGTCAATGGCCCGGTCTTCGACGGCAACCGCGTCTCCGTCTTCATGGAAGTCCAGGGGCTTGGCGACTTCCTGCCGACCTACGCCGGCAACCTCGACATCATGACCGCCGCCGGTGCCCGCACCGCCGAAATGTTCGCCGAAGAAATGATCAAGGGCACGCTCAAGCTCGAGCCTGTCGTCGCCTAAGGAGAAAAAAGAAATGACCCTCAAAGGCAAGAAAATCACCGTCCACGACATGACCCTGCGTGACGGCATGCACCCCAAGCGTCACCTGATGAGCCTCGACCAGATGGTCAGTATCGCCACCGGCCTCGACGCCGCCGGCATCCCGCTCATCGAAGTCACCCATGGCGACGGCCTGGGCGGCTCCTCCGTCAACTACGGCTTCCCGGCGCACACCGATGAGGAATACCTGGGTGCAGTCATTCCGAAGATGAAGCAGGCCAAGGTCTCGGCCCTGCTGCTGCCCGGTATCGGCACCGTCGATCACCTCAAGATGGCGCGCGAACTGGGCGTCAATACCATCCGCGTCGCCACCCACTGTACCGAGGCCGATGTGTCCGAACAGCACATCACCATGGCGAGGAAACTGGACATGGATACCGTCGGCTTCCTGATGATGGCCCACATGAACAGCCCGGAAGGCCTGGTCAAGCAAGCCAAACTGATGGAGTCCTACGGCGCCAACTGCATCTACGTCACCGATTCGGCCGGTCACCTGCTGCCGGAAACCGTCAAGGCCAGACTTAGCGCTGTGCGTGACGCCCTCAAGCCGGAAACCGAACTCGGCTTCCACGGCCACCACAACCTGGCCATGGGCGTCGCCAACTCGATTGCCGCCATCGAAGTCGGGGCCAACCGCATCGACGCCGCGGCTGCCGGCCTGGGGGCCGGGGCGGGCAACACGCCGATGGAAGTCTTCATCGCCGTGTGCAGCCTGATGGGCATCGAGACCGGGGTCGATGTCGCCAAGATCACCGATGTCGCCGAAGACCTGGTCGTGCCGATCATGGACTTCCCGATCCGCATCGACCGCGATGCGCTGACGCTGGGCTATGCCGGGGTCTATGGCTCCTTCCTGCTCTTTGCCAAGCGGGCATCCGCCAAGTACGGCGTGCCGGCCCGCGACATCCTGGTCGAACTGGGCCGGCGCGGCATGGTCGGCGGGCAGGAGGACATGATCGAGGACACCGCCATCACCATGGCGCGCGAACGGGGGTTGATCGCATGAAGCTGAATGAAAAAGTGATTGCCGAGCTGGCCGAACTGCTGGAAAACGCCGAGCTGCAGGCGCACGACGTCGTCAAGATCACCGACGCCCATCCCGAGATGGACTGGGATGACGCCTACGCCATCCAGAACGAGATCCTGCGCCGCAAGCTGGCGCGTGGCAACCGCGTCGTCGGCCTGAAGTGCGGCCTGACCTCGCGTGCCAAGATGAAGCAGATGGGCGTCGAGACGCCGTGCTTCGGCTTCCTGGTCGACTACTTCACGGTCGCCGATGGCGGTGAGGTGAAGATCAGCGAACTGATCCACCCCAAGGTCGAGCCGGAAATCGCCTTCGTGCTCAACAAGCCGCTCAAGGGGCCGGGCTGCCATGTCGGTGCCGTGCTCGCCGCGACCGACTTCGTCATGCCCGGCATCGAGGTCATCGATTCGCGTTACCGCGATTTCAAGTTCGACCTGAAGAGCGTCATCGCCGACAACTGCTCGTCGTCGCGTTACGCACTCGGCGGCATGGCGGTGCCGGTCGCCGGTCTCGACCTGCGGACGCTGGGCGTGGTCATGGAGAAAAACGGCGAAGCGGTTGCCATCGGCGCCGGGGCGGCGGTACTCGGCCATCCGGCGGCAGCCATCGCCATGCTGGCCAATCATCTCGGTGCCCGTGGCGAAGAGATTCCGGCCGGCACGATGATCCTCTCCGGCGGCGTTACCGAAGCCGTATCCGTGGCCGCGGGCGATCACGTCAATCTGCGCATCCAGTCCCTGGGGTGCGTCAGCATCCATTTCGCCTGAGGAGCGCGCCATGCCTTTTGCACAAATTTATCTGATTGAAGGCCGTAGCGACGAGCAGAAGAAGCTGCTCATCGAGAAGGTCAGCGCGGCCATGTCCGAGGCGCTGGGCGCACCGCTGGAAAACACCCGGGTGTGGATACAGGACGTGCCCAAGGCGCAATGGGGCATCGGCGGCAAGACCGCCAAGGAGTTGGGGCGCTAGCGGCCTGCCGCGGCGGGCGGGGCGAAGTCCCCGGCCCGACCGACGGGGCCCGGTTATGCCGGGCTGCCATCGAATAGCGGATTGAACGGGTTTGGGCGGTATTGGCCAACGCAGGCCCTTGTTGCACCAAATAAAAATATCGAGATTTCATGCAATTCACGGGAAGGCTTCAAATCCCGGAAAAAGCTGAAACCGGAGTACATCAAGGGTGTGCCGCAAGTGCGGCCACCCGGTCAGGAGGAGGTTTTATGAGGCGGATTTTTGCCGCACGACAATGGCCGCTGGGGCTGGCGATGACCGCTCTGTTGCTGTCGGCCTGCACGCAGGCGCCGGACATGTCCGGCATCGCGTCGGAACGCGAGCGTCCGCTGAAGCGCTACGACATCAGCCAGGCGATTGCGGCCAACGACAAGGTGATCGTGGTCGGCACCCAGAGCGGTGTCGTGCTGGTTTCCACCGACAAGGGCGCCACCTGGAGACGTCAGGCGCTGGGGCAAACGTCGTTGATCGACATTGCCGTCTGCACCGACCAGACCTTCGTCGCCATCGACCATTACCACAAGCTGTGGTCGGCCGATGCCGAGGGCAAGGTCTGGCAGTCGGTCAAGCTCGAGCAGCCGCGCACGCCGCTGGCCGTCGCCTGCAGCCCCCAGGGCGGCTGGTGGGTGGCCGGCACCAACGCGGTGATCGCGGGCACTGCCGACCAGGGCAAGACCTGGCAGGTCACCGATCTCGGCGAGGACACCCAGATCACGACCCTCCAGTTCATCGACGGCAAGCGGGCCGTGGCGCTGGGCGAATTCGGCATCACGGTGACCTCCGACGACGGCGGCGCGACGTGGAAGAAGGGGCCGAAGATTCCCGGCGATTTCTATCCCTACGCCGCCTTGTTCCGCGATGCCCGCGAAGGCTGGGTCAGCGGCATCGCCGGCCAGATGCTGCACACCCGCGATGGCGGCCAGACCTGGCAGAAGCAGGTCAATGCCACGCAGGCCGCGCTGAACCGTCTGTTCATGCATGACGGCGTTCCCTACGGCGTCGGCAGCGGCGGCGTCGTCGCCCGTCTCGAAGGCGACAGCTGGCGCAACGTCCCCTATCCCGATCCGCTGCCGATGTTCCTTGGCGGCGGTGCTTCCCTGCCCGGCCAGGCGGCCATCGTCATCGGCGGCCCCGGTGGTCTGCTGCGCACCGTCGGCACGGCGAACAACAAATAGACCCGGGAGCAGACAAGAACATGGTTAGCAAACTCCGTCATTCCATTACCCACCGCCTGCACCAGGGTGAGGAATGGATTTTCCGCAATCCGAAGATCGTCCTGGCGCTGGTTCTGGCCGTGACCGTCCTGTTCGGGATGGCGCTGCCCAAGCTGCGCATCTTCACCGACTTTTCCGACCTTTTGCCGCAGAACCACGGCTACATCAAGGTCTACAACCGCCTGAAGGAGAATTTCGGCGGCGCCAACATGCTGGTCATGTCGATCGAGGTCGAGCAGGGCACCATCTTCAACGATGAAACCCTGAAGCTGATCCACGAGGCGACGCAGGGAATCGACAACCTGCCGGGCGTCAACCACAACCTCGTATCGAGCCTGACCCACCGCACGGCGCGCAAGGTCTTCCTCGACGACCAGGGGGGCTTCGCTTCCGAGTCCTACTACGATCCGCTGAAGCCGACGCGCACCGTCGCCGAGCTTGAGCAGCTCAAGAAGGACGTCATCGCCAACCCGACCATCTACGGCCTGCTCGTCTCGCCGGACATGAAGGCGGCGCTGATCAAGGCCCAGCTCAACGAAGGCGACATCGACTATCCGGCCACCTTCGCCGCCTTGCAGGAGGTGCGCAAGGCGCTGGCCAAGCCGGGCCACCAGATCTACGTGACCGGCAATCCGGTGCTGACCGGGTGGGTCTATACCTATCTCAACCAGATCGTCGAGATCATGGCCTATACCCTGGCCTTGCTGGCGACGCTGCTCGTCGTCTATTTCCGCCGCTTCTACGGCATTGCGCTGCCGCTGCTCGGCATCGCGTTGTCGTCGATCTGGGGCCTCGGCTTCATGGCGGTGATGGGCATCAACCTCGAGCCGCTGTCGCTGCCCATTCCCTTCCTGATTGCCGCCCGCGCCACCTCGCACGGTGTGCAACTGGTCGTCCGCTACTACGAGGAACTGGCCATCGTCCATGACGGCAAAAAGGCCGCCCGCAACGCGCTCGATGCGCTGTTCCGTCCCGGCTCGCTGGCCATCATCGTCGACGCGGTCGGTATCGCCGTGCTGGTGCTCGGTGCCGCCCCGTTCAACCATAAATTGGGTATCGCGGCCGGTTTCTGGGGGTTCTCGGTGATCTTCACGGTGCACTTCATGGTGCCGCTGGCCCTGACCGTGCTGCCGGCCCCGAAAAAGCACGAGAACGGCAACGCGTGGATGCGCAATTTCCTCGGCAAGACCATGTCGCTGACCGGCGGTACCGAGGGCGGCGCTCGTTCGATCCTGATTCTGACCCTGATCGGCGCCATTGGCGGCAGCTACCTGGTCGGCAAGGTCCAGCTTGGCGAATCCGAGCCGGGGTCGCCGCTGCTGCACCGTGACCACGACTACAACATCTCGACCAAGGCGATCAACACGCGCTTCCCCGGCTCCGAGGAACTGCATGTCGTCGCCCGCACGGACGAGAAGGGCGGTATCAAGCGTCCGGAAGTCATGGCCGCCATCGAACGCTTCCAGGCGCACATGCTGTCCGACCCGCAACTGGGCGGCACCAAGGCCATGCCGGGGGTGGTCCGCGTGGTCAACAAGCTGACCCACAACGACGATCCGCGCTGGATGCAGCTGCCGGATACGGCCGACGAAATCGGCGGCCTGATGTTCGCCTACATGGCGTCCAGCCCGATTCCCGGCGCCCTGAAGGAGTTCGTGACGCCGGACGAGGACGAGGCCGACATGGTGTTCTATTACAAGGACCACCAGGCCGACACCATCAACCGCGTCGTTGCGCTGGCCGAGGAGGGCATCAAGCTGATCGAGAAGGATGTCCCGGGCCTGCACATCGAACTGGGCGGCGGCATCATCGGCGTCACCGCGGCCGGCAACCAGGCGCTGCATACCGATCACATGATCATCATCCCGGCGGTCATGATCCTCGCCTTCGTCATCGTCATGGTCTATTACAGCTCGCTGCACGCCGGCTGGCTGATGATCCTGCCCATGCTGTTCTCGACGCTGATGACCTACGCCTATATGGGCGCGCTCAACATCGGCATCAACGTGAACACCGTGCCGGTCATCGCCGTCGGCGTCGGGGTCGGCATCGACTACGCGGTTTATTTCATGGACCGCATCCGCGAGGAGTTCGCCAAGCTGCACGACATCAAGCAGGCGGTCATCGAGGCGGTCGCCACCACCGGCTCGGCGGTCAGCTTCACCGCCGCCACGCTGATCGCCGGCGTCGTGATGTGGATCTTCATGTCCGACCTGCGCTTCCAGTCGGATGCCGCCGTGCTCCTTTCTTTCATGCTCATCGTCAATGCGATCGCCGCCGTGCTGATCGTGCCGTCGTGGTGCGTGGTCTTCAAGCCGAAGTTCGTGACCGCCGCCCATTACGACGAGGACGGTGTGCTGGAAAACGATTAACAACATTCCGGACCAACCGGAGGGGAACAGCACCATGCAACTTAACAACCATTGGGGGAATAAATCCATGGAGACATCCTTGAAAACGGGAAGGCGCCTGTCGCTGCTGACGGCGGCGCTGACTGCCACCTTCGCAACGCAGGCGTGGGGCAGCGAACTTCCGTCACTGGGCGAGGATTCCTCGCCCTGGCAGGTCGACCTGACCTACGAGAACCACACGGTCAAACGCGAGCACACCGGCCTGGCCAAGTTCCGCAACACCATGCAGGCCGAGTTCGACAAGCGCGCCGGCAACGGCTGGGGCATCCACGGCATCCTGCGCGGCAGCTGGGATGGCGTCTATCGCATGAACAGCAAGGAGTACGGTAATGATGCCGGCGGGGCGATTACCATTCAGAACGTTGCAGGTCCCGGCCTGCCGCCTGCTCCGACCAATGCGGGGACGCCGTTGAACCTTCCTCAGGTTCCTTGGGGTGGTGGTGTCAATAATCCGATTGGCACAGCCCTGGGGTTACCGCCAACGAATGCGTTTGGTTTCAATCTGGCGGCAAATCCTAACCAGGGGATGCGTGTTCTCGGCGATCGCTGGCATGCAACGGAAGGAGGGGTCGCCTTTGGCGTTCCGGTTCGTCCTTGCGATGTGGATAGCCGCGGTTGTCGCGACTTCGGCGGCTACGGCAACAAGACCCTCTCCGAACTCGAAATGCCCGAGTTCAACGACCGTTTCGACTTCGTCCGCGAGCTGTATGCCAAGAAGTCCTTCAACCTTGGCGATGGCAAGGAATTGTTCGTCAAGATCGGTAAGCAGCAGGTGGTTTGGGGGCGTACCGACCTGTTCCGCGTGCTTGATGTAATCAACCCAGTCGACTTCTCGCGCAACAACATCTACGACGAGCTGTCCGACATCCGTATCCCGATGTGGATCGCCCAGGCCGAATACCGAATGGGCGCCAGCGACTGGATGCAGGACCGCAACTTCCAGCTGGTCTGGAACTTCGACAAGTTCCGCCCGAACAACCTGGGCCAGTGCGGTACGCCGAACGTGATTCTGGATGCCGGCTGTTTCTTCCGCGGCATGGCCAACCTGTGGGACAACGGCGGCACCGTCTCCAATTTTGCCGGCAACGGCACGGTGGCCACTGATTTCGGTCCGCATCAGATCGGTATCCGCAACGTCAATCTGCCCGATTGGTCGCTGTCGAATACCCAGCTGGGTGCCAAGTTCGAAGGCGTGACATCGGGCGGTTTGTCGTTCTCCCTGAATGCGCTGACCTATCGTTCGCAATTGCCGTCGCTGCATTCGATCAACGGCAATGGCACGGTCAACCCCTTCACCGGCGGCAACGGGAACACGACACCGCCGAGCGCAGGGCAGCCGGTCAAAGGGCTGATCTGTCGGCGCGCGTTTAAATTTGACCACCTGTGCGCGTTGAATTTTGACCAGG